>JABGQE010000001.1:0-4476 GCA_018648925.1 bacterium
TAACTGTTATTAAAAATGGCCTGTCAATTTTCTTGAGCATTAAATTATTATATCATTTGTCTGTACCATTAATATTTATTGAACTTTAATAATTTGAATAGTCATCCATGTAGGATCAATAAGTTGAAGACTAGGCCAACCGCTACTACCTGCTATATAAGCAAGTCCTTTTAATTTTAAAGTTAAAGTAACTGTCTGACCATCACTATAAGTATTAGAAGATATTTCAGAAACATGATTCCAGCCTGGTCCAGCTTCAGCATAAGTAAACCCAGAGGCTATTTTTGAACCTAGTCCGTCATCCACATATGAATTAACATATGAATTAGACCCTAGCGAGTCACCTAAATAAGCATATGAAACTAAAATGCGAAACGGTCCTCCAGAAGAAGGCATGGTTACATTTGTAGACAAAAGAGAGTAAAGAGTTCCAACTGAGTAACTTGTTATAGAATTAGCAAGACGCACTCTTGTTGGAGAGCCATAAAATCCACTTCCGTCACCACTTATACATCCATTACTATCGCAAATTGTACCACTTGCTTTAATGTCTCCACTTACATCTAGCTCTTCACTCGGCGTCACCACCCCAACCCCTACATTCCCCTGAAAGTATCCACCACCAAAGACAGAGAGACCGTCAAGTGATAGTCCGCCATTCTTAACTTGATCTGTAGTACCCACGTGCACTGGCGTAGAAGTATTACCACCAGTTGGTGCTTGAGTAGGCCCAGTCCATGCAGCGAAAAGGTAGTTTACGCCGAGTGCGGCGGTTAGTACAACTCCAAGTATTAAAACTTTAGTGAGAGTTTTTTGCATTTACTTATATAATACACTGGTTTTATATATTTTTTAGATAAAACTGTGGATAGAGATTATCCAATAAGAGCAATCGAAACACCGATAATAGCAACAACTACACTTATAATCCAATATCGCATTGTTACCTTGTATGCTGGCCAACCAACTGCTTCAAAGTTGTGATGAAGAGGCGCAACTTGAAATACCTTCTTACCACCCCTAAACTTTTTTGAAGCAAGCTGTATAACAACAGAAAGGACAGTAACAACAAGTGGAAGGGCTATTATAGGAAGCACTGCTACACCATGTCCACCACCTAAGGAGTCCGTCATAAACGCGACGACAGTTAAGGTAATAGTAAGTCCCATCATCCCAGTCTCCGACATATAAAATCTGGCAGGTGGAATATTAAACCATAAGAATGCGAGTATCCCTCCGACGATAAGTGCACAAAATGCAGCCAAATTAATCTGTTGTTGGTAAAACGCAATTCCAGCATATGCTGTAAACATTGCCGCAAACACTCCACCTGAGAGCCCGTCTAGCCCGTCTATTACTCCGCCAGCATAGACTGCAAGAGTTACAAATACAAAAAACGGAATAAACCAAAGACCAATATTAATATCTTCTATAAACGGAAATCCGACTGACGAAACCCCGAGCTTTGCAAAAAACCACCATGCGACAAAAAGTGATATAAGTCCGACAACGAACAAACGTTTTTTTGAAGAAAGACCGCCAGCTTTTCTTGCACTGTTTCCTCTTACTTCCATTATGTCATCTATCATTCCAACCAATGACCCAACCATAAGAGTAAACAGTGGAATCCATGTCTGATCTCTACTTAAAAAGTCTAGTTTAGTTGTAACATCGGTTGGGAATACTTTAGAAATAAGATATATTAAAATAATAGTAATAAAAGCACTTCCCCACACCACGATACCACCCATTCTGGGTGTCTTTTTTTCTTCGTCATTATGTAGACGTTGTGAGATCTCTGCTGATCTACCATCTGTCGCAACTCTAACATTGTTCTTCTTCCATGCTTTATGTTTATACAGATAATGAGTTACAGCAGGGGTAATAAGCATACCAACGATGAATGCGGCAGATGAGGCTGTGAATATCTTTACGATGTCTATAATCATTTGTCTAGTATACTAGATAATTTTACAAAACAAAAACGGCCAAATGACCGTCTTTTTATATTGGGCCCTCTCCAAGCCTAGTACGCCACTACATCCTTCACTTGAAATCACGTACCGTTAAGTGGCAGGAGAGGGCTTTTCAAAAGAACATTGACATACGCACTGCAAGAAGCTGTGCAAAAGACCAAACTATGCACCGGGGACGTATCTTCTCACAGTGCGCACTTCGTCTACGGGCAGGTTATACTAATTATCTTATACACTAAAAATTAGTCAAGTGATTTTAGACTCGCATTTACTAATTTCTCAATATCTTCAAATCTACCCTTCTGTGTTGAGCCCAATACAGATATTATTATAGGGTGGTTTATGCCAGCGTCAAAAGCTATTACAAGATTACCGCCAGCTAAATCTGTATATCCAGTCTTAGAAGCTATAAGCCCTGGCAAAGCATCTATGGCAGAGTTTGTATTTGTCGCTCTATGATTAATATCACTTAATGATTCAAAATTTACAGCAGAGTGTCTTGTTGGTTCAACTATATCTGACACATTTATTACAGCATATTCAAGGAGTCTTACAGCGTCACGTGCTGAACCATACCCTCCACTAACTGACTCGCTCGTATCAAGCCCTGTTGGATTTATAAAATAAGTTTGAGTTAATCCTATCTCTTTTGCTTTCTCATTCATTGCTTGCACAAAAGACTTATTGTTATCTTCTATTCTGCTAGGAAAATTATTCTTAAACACTCCAGCGACATTTGCAACAGCGCTTGCACCATCATTTGAAGACACCATAAGTGTAAATCGTATTAAATCCTTAAAACTCCATCTTTCATTTTCATAAAGGCCGCTATCCCCTTCTGCCACAAGAGACGTACTGTCAATCGTTACGACCGATTCTTCAGGCAATATATCGTCAGCCGCTATAGCTGTCATAAGCTTTGTTAGTGATGCGAGTGGAAGTTGTACATTTTCATTTATTCCAAAAAGCACTTCTTGCTTATTAACGTCCCACACAAATGCAGAATGGGCTTCTATAGAAATATCATCAAAATGATTATAGTCATAAACTATTTCTTCTGTTGGTACTGAAACATTCTGGGTGTCACCACCTGCAAAAATAACAAGTAGCGCAATTATAATAAATGCACCCAACAGCACTTCTATTCTTGAATATATAATTTTACGTATTTTAGATATCATCTTTTTCTTCTTCAGTTTCTGAAAATTTAATTAATTCATCTTGCACTTCGCCAAATTGAGGCAAGTCTTGGATATTACTTATACCTAAGAATGAGAGTAATTCTAATGTTGGCTTATACAGAAAGCTCCTTTGGTCTTTAGGATTTGAGACTTTCTCAACAAGACCACGGATAAGCAGATTTCGTAATATAAAAGTAGAATTCACTCCACGGATATAGTCAATCTCTGCACGCGTTACTGGCCCTTTATATAATACGATAGCAAGCGTCTCAGCGCCAGCTTTTCCTAAGTCTTTTGTGAGTTCGTCTTTCCGTATTTGCTCTATTATATCTGACATCTCTCTACTTGTAGCAAGCTGTATCTCATCTTCTTTTCGTATAAGCGTCACACCCCTTCCAGAGAGTTTTTCTTGAAGAGTGTTAAGAGCGCTCTCTATACTGTCTTTATCAGCACCCAAAAGCTTCACAAGTTCTTTAACTTTCATGGCTTCCCCTTTATAAAAAAGCAGGGCTTCAATTTTTGAATCTAAATCCATATTAATATTATACAAATTAATCGTATGATGGCACGCCCACACTATCAGACTCTATGGTTATATCAGAAAACTTTTCGTCTTGACTTACCGATATTGCACCTTGTTTTACAAGCTCAAGCATTGCAAGAAAGCTCACTATGACATTCACCTTTTCCTCCTTCCCTATTCCAGAGAATTCCTTAAAGCTCATCTTAAGACCTTTTGTAATCCTCTCTGCCAGATTCTCCATAACTTCTTCAAGTGATACCACCTTTTCTACAACCTTTTTTGGTATTGCAATAGCTTTTTTAGGAAGGCTGTGAAGTACGGACATTATACCGTCTTTTATCTTGAGAGTAGACAAATCCTCATCTGGTGAAAAAACTGGCATAACATTTTTTGACAAGGTTTTTGGATACATAACATTCTTCCCAAACTGCTTCGTAACATGCAGCGAGAGTTCTTTCATTTTTTGATGTAATTTCAAACGCTTTTCTAAATCATCAATACTTTCTTGTTCTTCAGATGATAAATCTAAAGTAGGTAAAAGTGACTTTGACTTGATAAGCACAAGGGTTGACGCTACGAGTATAAAGTCGGCAGTACTCGCCATAGGGAAATCCTCTTGTTGGTTTATATATTCAATATAATCATCTGCAACTTGCGCAAGCGATATGTCGCTTATAAAAAGTTTTCTCTTTTCAATAAGATTAAGCAGAAGCTGGAGCGGCCCCTCAAAAGCTTCTGTTCTTACTGTATATTCTTGTCCATCCATCTATTTGTCTTTTGTTATTTTAATCTTCAA
>JABGQE010000001.1:4576-24614 GCA_018648925.1 bacterium
TTACTGTATATTCTTGTCCATCCATCTATTTGTCTTTTGTTATTTTAATCTTCAATTCATCTAACTGCTTTTGATCAATCTCTGCAGGTGCATCCATCATCAAGTCTTTCCCCTCACCTGTTTTTGCAAAAGGTATAACTTCACGAATATTTGGCTCATCCTGCAGAAGCATCACCATACGATCAAAGCCAAAAGCTATACCACCGTGCGGTGGTGTACCAGAGGCTAAAGCTTTTAACATATGTCCAAAGTTTTCATCTATTCTCTCTTTAACATACCCCATTGTTTCAAAAACCTTTCTTAGCACATCTGGTTTATGACTTCTTATACTCCCACCCCCTATTTCACTTCCATTCAGGATTATGTCGTATTGTGCAGCAAGTATATTTTCTGTATTTTTTCCTTCTACCAAATCATTTACATGTTCAGGTTGCGGTGAAGAAAACGGGTTATGTGTAAATGTCCATCCACCATCATCTGTTTTTTCAAACATTGGAAAATCAACAACCCAACAAAACGCAAGTTCGTTTGGATTATCTTTATCTTTTCTTAAATCTGGTCTGTCAGTACCATATTTATCCATAGCTTCTTTGTATGTAAGCCTTGGGAATGGAGTCTCTTGTATTTTTTTCTCTGGGTAAAGTGTTTTTACAAGTTCTATAAGCATCTTTTCATTAATTGCCATCACATCTTCTTGCTCTACGAAACTCATTTCCATATCTATCTGTGTAAACTCTGGTTGTCGGTCTCCTCTTGTATCTTCATCGCGAAAGCATCTCGCAATCTGAAAATACTTCTCAAAACCTGCCGTCATAAGAAGTTGTTTGTATTGTTGTGGAGACTGTGGGAGTGCATAAAATTTTCCTTGTTCAACCCTTGATGGTACAACATAGTCTCGCGCGCCTTCAGGAGTAGACTTTGTCATATTTGGAGTTTCTATTTCTGTAAATCCTTCTTTTTTATAAAAATCTCGTACGAAGTGAGTCATCTCATGTCTATTGCGTACGTTTTCCTGCATTCTACCTCTTCGCAAATCTATATAACGATAACGAAGCCTTACCTCTTCATTTATTTCTTTTCCGTCCCCTTCTATATCAAACGGTGGAGTTTCAGCCTCATTTAATACATTTATACTTAATATTTCTAGTTCTATATCGCCATTCAGCTTACCTTCTTGTACTGCATTGTCTGGCCTTTTGTTTACCTTACCGCGCACTTCAACGACCCATTCTGGTCTTACGTTTGAGCCAGCTTCAAGAGCTTCTGTAGCATTAGGAAGCACTACCCCTTGCACCTTTCCAGACATATCACGAAAATCAAAGAAAATCATTTTTCCTTGATCACGACGTACGTCTATCCAACCTTTTATGGTTACTTCTTTATCTTTATGTTCACTTAAGTCTTTTATATAAATTCTTTCCATATTTTTATTATTTTAATGATACACCTACTTTTTCTCGCACACTCTCCATCTTTTTCTCTGCTCGCTCTCGCATCTTCTCTCCATTCTCTTTAAGCATTTTTATTATTCCACCTCTGTCTTTCTCAAGTTCTTTCCTTCTCTCTCTAAGCGGTGTTATAAATTTCTTAACATTTTCTATAAGTATTTCTTTTGATTCTTTATATCCCATACCGCCCTCTTTATATCTTTTTTCTATATCTTCTAATTGTTCAACACTACTAAATAATTTATGTAGTGCGAATATATTATCTTCTTCCGGATTCTTTTTCTCTTCAGGAGATTTTGAATCTGTAACTATAGACATTACAGCTTTTTGTATCTCCTCATCTTCTGCAAAAAGTGGGATCGTATTATTATAGCTTTTACTCATCTTTTGTCCGTCTGTCCCAGGTACTACAGCGACATTTTCAAGTATTAAAGGTTCTGGAAGCTTAAACTCTTCCCCAAATGTACGATTAAATTTTTCTGCAGTATCACGGGTAATTTCTATATGTTGCTTTTGATCTTTACCTACTGGCACTGCATCTGTATCATAAATAAGTATGTCAGCTGCCATAAGCATCGGATAGTCAAATGTTCCTACGCTTATCTCTTTATTTTTAGCCTCTGCATCCTTGAAAGCGTGCGCTCGCATAAGGTATGGCATTGTTGTAATAGAATTAAATATCACAGCAAGCTCTGCATGCTGAGGAATATCCGACTGTTTAAATATAATTGCTTTTTTTGGATCAAGTCCGATAGCCAAGTAATCAAGAGCAACCTCAAAAATATTATTCCTCATCTCATCTGCATTATGAAGTGTACTCAAAGCATGATAGTCGGCAATAAAAAACAGCGATTCGTCGTATTCTCCTTGAAGATCTACAAACTGCTTCATCGCACCAAAATAGTTGCCAATATGTGGCTGACCTGTGGGCTTAACCCCAGACAGCACTATTTTTCCTTTCTTTTCCATATTTGAATAGTACCAAAAAACAGCTTATTTTAAAAGCTATTTTTGGGTATTATTTAACAGAGTCTATTTCTAGATAAAACTGTGAACCTTTCCCTTCCCCTTCTGATTCTGCCCAGAGATTTCCGCCTTTGTGCGCTTGTGCCATTTGTTTTGCTATATAAAGCCCCAGACCTGTTCCGTGAATATTAACCTTATTTGCATTTTTATCACGAGTGAATTTACTGAAGAGTTCTGGCATTGTCTCTTTACTAATTCCTATACCAGTATCAGAAACCTTTGTAAGAAGTTTTTTGCCTTTTTGAGAGAGTTCAACTTTGATAGACCCTTCTTTCGTGTATTTAATAGAATTGTCGATTAAGTTTACTATCACTTGCCGCATCTTACCTTCATCTATCTTTGCTTTATACTCTACATCAGGGATTTCTATGCATAGCTCAAGTCCTGCCACTTTGACGTTTGGTTCAAGCTCTTTTGCAACTTCACGAATTAATTCACCTAAATTCATTATTTTAAAATCATATTTCATTCTACCCATTTCAATTCTAGAAATATTTAAATAATCCCCCACCACAAGCACCAGAGAGTGGCTCGCTCTATATATCTTGTCTATCGCTCCTTTTACCTCCTTCGACACTTCTCCATATGAACCTTCTTGAATAAGCGATGTATAACCTTTAATAGCAGTTAGTGGTGCGCGTATTTGGTGTGTAGCAAAGGATACAAATTCTGACTTAAGCTGATCAAGCTCTTTTAGTCGGACATTTGCTTTTGAGAGGCTCTTGGCAAGCTCTTCAATACGTTGTCGTTGTGCAACTTCTTTACGTACACTCTTAAGTAAGAAGATGCTAAATACAAGCACAAGTATAAACACACTACCTCTAAACATCATTTGCTCTAATCCTTCTGAAAAGACAATCTCCAAAAATGTAACGACAGAAAGCACAAATGCCATAGTTGCAGTCGCCACAACCTTAATATCAAAAAGCTTATGTTTCAAGATCGCATAAGAAGTAAAAGCTACAAAAGGTATTATAAACAAAGCACCGAACGGTATATATTGAGGTTTATCAAAAAATGCAGGTAAAACAAAATTAAATGCAATGATAAGCCCAAACATTACAAATGTTCCAAAAATAATAAGAAAGAACGGTTTCCGTTCATTTTTATTTGATTTCCAAGCTCTTTTAAAGAACAGATAGAGACCTCTTAAAACCAAACCGACACTAACTAATGCGAATAAGATTAGCCCAGGACCTTTGGCAACTTGAGCCACCTCACCCGCAGAAGTTCCACCTATTATATTTGAAAATAGATATGGAGTGAGTGTAACAAATGCTGTTACAAGTACTATTGGGATAAGAACATAGGTATGCCGTTTTTTAAACTCCACCTTTTCATCTGGAAAAACATGAAAGAGGCGGTACAGAAAAAATGCTTGAAATACAGCAAAAAACATTATAAAACGTAAAAGCCACAATACTACATTTTCATCTGAAAACTGATAGCTTGAATAATTAACAATCCCCCACAATATGGTGGCAATAGAAAAATATAGAAATGTTCTATTTGTAACACTTTCTTTATTATTAAAATAAACAACGAAGCCTAAAATACCAATGCCTGCAACTGCGACACCTACAGAGAGTAAGTCCAAATTTGTAATAATATCCATTTTATTTTTATTCTAAAAAGTTATGTTTGGGTCACGACGAGAAGAATAAGCACTCGGCTCGTCCCCACGACCAACTCTAAGGATTACTTTTATTGTATCATCTTTAATTCTAAAAATATTTTTTATTTCCACATATGCACGATTCAGCAAGTTTATATGTTTTTGAGATAAGTCATTTGTACTACCACCTCTTATCATTTGCGAAAGAAGTATTACCCCCATAAGTGGACCAGCACTTAAACCGCTCTTTGCAACCGTAAGCCATACCTTTTGCATTAGCTGCCCTGCTTTTATATAGCTTTCTTTAGTGTCTCCATTGGTGGATACAGCAATAATTGCAGATGATTGTGCATATACCTTACCATTCTCTTTTGATACTTTTTTTGATATTCCGATTAGCCTATTTAAAAATCTAAGTATCGTAAAATTCTTTACCAAGCCAAACATCTTTTCTTGTGGTTTTTTGAGCTCAAGAGTTTTTATATAGAGCCCTCTTTTCTTTTGTCTTTCTTCTTCTTCACTCCAGACAACATGACTAAATAGAAAATCATGCATTTGCTTATTTTCAAGAACTATTTGCTCATTTAAACTTAAAATCTGAGCTAACTTTTTAACATCTTTAGTATCATCGGCAATTAAAATCCTTGCATCTTTAAATTCGTTAGCGCATGAGAGTATATTGTTTTTTTGCTCATCGTTTAACGGGTCAGATGTATAAGGCTTTCTATTAGTTACCCTTTTTTCTATATATTCATAAAGCGGCTGATTTTGAGTATTACCCTTTTCTAGACTAATCGTAGCTACAAGATTGCTCTTACCACTGTCTGGGAAAAGTGAAATATTTGCATTGTACCCTAAAGTCTTTGCTGTAATCGCCATGTTCTCAATTACAGCACCGTGAGCAATATAAGATGCGTTTTGACTAATGTTATAAAAAGAATTATCTGCTTCTGGAACATTAAAAAGTTTTATTACGCTATCATTTACAACAAAACGCCACGGCTGAACATTGTCCCCCGACGGCGCTTGAGTACCTGCTTTTATTATTATTTTGATGTCTTCTAGCATATTTTTATTATACATAAAAATAACCTTTATTTTTATGTATTTATTTATCGATCCACTTTTGTTTACCTTGCCGGGCGAAATACTTCTTACTTTTGAACTTTTTAAGAACAATTTTAGGAGTCGCTCTTCTTGGGTGTGATGTATATTCATTGTTAAATTCTGAATTATTTTCACACAGTTCATTTATTATTGCATCTAGAACTTTCTTTTCGATCTCTTTCTTTGGTTCCACGCCGTCTTTAAGCTCAACATTTATTTCAAGAGTCTGTTTTAGCTTACTACTTTCTTTTGAATTTATTGTAAACCTACCTGTCACAAATCGTGCAATATTTCTATTACCGAGCCCATTTCTTATCTCTCCAGGGAAAATATTTGCTCCACGAAACACTACAGCAAGGTCAGACCTTCCATAAACCCAAACAAACGGGAGTTTAAGGATCTTTTTATCGATCTTATGTTTCTTTGCCTCTTTTTTAATATCTACACCGACCTCTTTAAGCATTACCAACATATCGTCAAACTTGATAACACCACCAAGGTCAGAAAAACTATATCTAATAAGAGGAATGGATGATCCAAAACTAGACGCTACAATCTCCCCCTCTACTTCTTCAAAATGAATTACTTGAGGGTGAAACTGTGCAAGCGTCGGCATGTTTGAAGCATCTCCAAACAATTTATCAAACACACTCTTTTTTTCATATGCAATAGATCTTATTAGATTACAAAGAGCGGTCTCATACGCCATCGTTCCAAGCTCCACTGTCCCATACATATTTACTATATCTGTAAATTTATTTTTTACTTCTGCTTCTTTCGTAACATAATCCCTAAATCTTTCTGAACATCCTTCTGCAGCGGTTAAGACTTTTATATTATATTTCTTCCAGTCAATGTCTCGTATTTGTCCCTCATCGAGAACGTCTTTTATAAAAGGAGGATAGCCCATTAGAATAACTTGATCATAGTATTTGCCAAATTTTAGAACTGCAGACAAGAACTGATCTCTATTTGTCCCAACAGGAATAACTGTAAAATCATAACCTTTTTCAGATATTTTATTGAGGACTTTATAAGTAAATATTCCACCTATCCATATACCAAGTGCAAAACCCATTACAGCAAGTGTTTTTTTCTTATCTATTTCAAATTGATTTTTTAAAAAGATCTCTGCAAGATATTCATATTCGCTATCATGCATTCCATCACGTGGGAAATAAAAAGGCTCTCCTGTAGAGCCAGATGTAGCAGAAAATGTTGTTGCATGAAAAAAATCTTTTTTAGAGAAAAGGTCAATATATTTATACTTCCTAAGATAATTATCTCTTGTGACCACAGGAAGGTGCGAAAAATCTTCTATGGATTTTATTTTTGACGGAACTACTTTATGCTTCTTTAGAAATTTTTTATATGCGGGTACATTTTTATATGTATATTCAAAAAGGTTAAGCATAGACTTCTCACCCTTCTTTTCCCAGAAAGAAGCTGGTTTTGTTTTAAGTTTTTTTATTTCTTCATTTAGATCTTTAGGTATTTTGAAAAATGAAAATTTTTTCATATTACTTATATTTATCTACAATTCTCTTTGCCATCTCGTCTGCTACAACATTAGGAGCTTTATTATGCTTTTCGCTAGATTTAAAAATCTTGTCTAGTGTGTCTTTTATTCTTATTACTTTATCTTCAACTCTTTTTCTACTATATTTACTATGTTCAAATTCGTCTGTAACACTTATAAGCCCTCCCGCATTTATCACATAGTCAGGAGCATACAATATTCCAAGTTTATATAAAAGCTCGCCAGTTTTTTCATTTTCAAGCTGGTTATTCGCACCCCCTGCAATTATCTTACAGGAAAGTTCAGAAACTGTTTCTGAATTAACAGCATGACTTAATGCGCAAGGACTAAATACATCTACATCTTGCTTATGAATATCAAGCGGATCTATTACCTTTACTTTAGGGTATTTATTTTTAATATCGCGCACTATATCTTTATCTGTATCTGACACAAAAATCTTTTTTGCATCATCATATATGTAATCAATAATACTACTACCTATTTTCCCAAGCCCTTGTATTGCAAAACTTCTACCAGCAATACTGCCATCTTCAAAAATTTTACCTAAACAAGTTTCAATACCACAAAGAATTCCGAGCGCGGTATGTTCAGTAGCATCACCATTAAATCCGACTATGTGTTTACTTTTTTTATTCATAGCATCCAAATCCTTTTGAGTTAATCCTACATCTGTTCCTGTTATAAATTGCTTGTTTAAACGCTCTACATTCTCTGCATACGCCTCTAATAATCTGTTTCTTTTCCTTGTATCAAGTGTGTTTGAATTTAGTATAATCACACCTTTTGCACCCCCATAAGGAAGTCCTGCAAGTGCAGATTTATATGACATCATACGTGAAAGACGAAGTGCATCATCCATCGCTTCTTCATCAGAATCATAATGCCACATTCTTGTAGCTCCAAATGACGGTATATCACCGTTTTGTCTGTGTATAGCTATAAAACCACGCAATCCAGTTTTGGAGTCATTAAGAAAAGAAACAAAAGTATGATTATCAAACTCTAAGGATGATTCTACTATTTTATTCGACTCGTCTGTCTTTACCATAATTTTGACCTTGAGAATTCCGGTGAGATGAAAATCCTCTCGTCCTTATCTTTGCTAGTGCCAAGTGCAATACGTTTAATTGCAATAGTTGTAACAACTCCACCTAATATTGCAGCGCTCCCTAATTGAGACCACGATACAAGCTCTTTTTTAAACACTCTCGGGACAGATTTAAGCATATAAGGGTCAACATTTTGTGGCCCACCAACAAAATCATGCATTATAATATTTCCTGCCATCTCTTTAGTGATTTCTCCTTTGATTTTATCCTCCCAAGAAGAGGCGTCTTTGTGAAAGATTTTATCATGACCTAAATCATACCGCTCTACATGAAGCACTACACCATCTCCATTGTCTGTAATCATAACGACAGGGATTTTATATTTAAGTGCGAGTATTCTCGTTTGAATCTTCATCTTTACATCATCAATTTCCTCAACAATACAATCTAACTTATTTTCTTTTAAGAGCTCTTCTAAGTTTTCATTTGTAATACCTTCAGGAAAAATATTTACATCTGCATAGGGATTATCTTCATATATTCTTCTTGAAGCAACTATGGTTTTGTTTACTCCAATCTGATGAACTCCTGCTAATATTCTATTTAAATTTGTTGTATCAAGCTCATCAAAATCAGCTAATGTTATATTGTTTGAGATTCCAGCTTGAGTAAGCACAAAGGCAATATTGCTTCCTACACTCATCCCAAGCACTGCAACCCTATAGCTGCTCAATTTCTTTTGCTCGTCTGCTGTTATTAAGTCTTGATTCCTGTTTGTCTTGAGTGCTAAATAATCTTCTTTATTTATACACTTAACCAAGTGGTTATTCCACGGATAATAAAAAAACTTAAAATTATCTCTATTGTCTTCAGAGAACTTTTTAAATTCATCTGTTTTATATGCCTCTTCTTTATCTTTTCCAATAAAAGCTGTATTTTTAATAAAAAAGAGTTCTTTAAGCTGGTATTCAAATGCGTCTATAAAAACAGGATTTTTCTCTGATTTAAAGCTCTTGAATTCATCACTGCCAATAAGTATTGGCTTATATTCATTATTTTTCATACTTCATTTATATCATTTTCTTGTAGTAAAGAAAATGACTATAAGCGGTGCTACGAGCCACCAGAAGAATAGCGTAGTAGATGCAAATAGTGTATCTACTATTCCTGCAAAATCGTACAAATCAGAGATGTTGATTATATGATATGAAATAGCGACAAGAAGTCCGCCGGAAGCAAGAGCTAAGAATCCGTTCTCTATTAACTTCCTCAAACCTCTATGATAAAGTTCAAAACTTACTATTCCAGTTAGAAGTACGTTTATAAGAATAATAACTAATATAAAAAGTCCAATCTGTGAATACAATATCGCCTTTTCTGTCTCTCCAAAGAAAGAAATACTTTGCAAATATGGAAAAAAGAATACAACAGGAACTGAAGCATATAGAGAAAGCATTAAGGATATTATCCTCCTCTTACCAAACTTTAATCCGTATATAAAAAATACAAGAAATATAACGATTAGAATAATCGTATCGAGTGACAAGTTCATTACAGTCTCTAGTGTACCTCCTGTAGAACTTGCGAATAAATTTTGTATCGCAGCCATTTGTTAATTTTACAATGTTAAAAAACAGTTTGCAAAAGCAAACTGTTGATTAAATCCCTTCTTTCTTCATCTCATCGACTAATTTCTTTGCACCACGTGAGAGTTTGTTTGGAAGTGTAATGTTTATTTTTACAAGCAAGTCCCCTCTTTTACTTTTACTTACTGGCACACCCTTTCCGGACACTCTTAGAATCTCTCCGAACGACACTCCAGCTGGGATTTTAATATCAATATCACCATCCAATGTCGCTACTGTATAAGTACTTCCCAAAAGCGCATCGGTAAGCTTTACGTTTAATATCATTGAAAGATTATTCCCTTCTTTCCTAAACACTGGATCAGGGCTTATATGAAGCTTTATATACAAATCTCCTGACACACCCCCAGAAACCGCCTCACCTCCTCCTGTGAGCCGTATCATCTCGCCATTGTCTACTCCAGCAGGGATAGCTATAGATATCTCTTCTTCTTTGCGAGCGACTCCCTGCCCTTTACAGTCTTTACATTTTTCTTTAGGCACTTTACCTGTACTGTGACAGTTGTCACATCCTCGTACAGAAGTAATAGTTCCTAGTATTGAGTTTTTAGTTTCGTGAATCTTACCTTTACCGTTACAGTTGCTACATGTTTCCATTTCTGTACCAACCTTACCACCACTTCCATGACACTCTTTACATTGTGAGACTTTAGTCAGAAGTACTTTTCGCTCTGTCCCGAAGATAGCATCTTTAAAAGGCACCTCAAGATCTATTGAAATATCTCTTCCTCTCTTTTGCTGTTGTCCTCGTCTTCCTCCTCCAAAGATATCGCCCAGCCCACCGAAAATGTCATTCATATCAAAACCTTGATCTGCAAATCCAGAGAAATCAAAACCTTGTGCACCTTGGAAGCCGCCGAAGCCTTGTCCACCACCTGCGCCACCTTCATTAAACACTCGTCCGTATGCATCGTACTCTTGTCGCTTCTTTTCGTTTGAAAGCACACCATAAGCCTCGCTAATTTCTTTAAACTTAGCTTCGTCTCCTGTACCTTTATCAGGATGGTATTTGTGAGCAAGTTTTCTGAAGGCTTTTTTTACCTCGTCAGCACTTGCCTTCTTCTCTACTCCTAAGATTTGATAGTAGTCTTTTGACATAATTACTAGTATATTACCTCATTTCAGCCAAAAATCAAGCAAAAAAACAAACACCTCAACGCGTTGAGGTGTTTGTTTTTTGCGGTTTTTACTTGTCCTGAGCTTGTCGAATGGATTATTCTGTTTTTGGCTCTTCGGCTGGTGGGGTATCTTCCCCTTCATCTTTTTTACCCTGAGCATCGTCGATGGGCTTTTCTTCAAATTCTGCATCGCGGACATTTCCTTCCCCGCCTTCTTGCTTCTCTCCTGCCTGCGCATCTGCGCCTGCTTGCGGTTCTTGTGGTGCGGCTTTCGCCATTGCTTCACCTATCTTCTGCATCTCGCCTGATAGTTCTTCTGAAGCTTTTTTAATAGCTTCTGTATCTGTACCGTCTTTTACTTTCTTAAGTTCGTCTACTTTAGCTTGTACTGAAGTTTTAAGAGCGTCATCTATCTTTCCTTCTGCATCTTTAATAGCTTTCTCTGCTGTGTATATCATCTGCTCTGAAAGATTCTTCGCATCTACTGCTTCTTTCTTTTTCGCGTCCTCACTTTCGTGCACCTCTGCATCCTTTTTCATCTTCTCTACTTCTTCATCAGAAAGTCCTGAACTTGCTTCTATTTTTATAGACTGCTCCTTACCGCTTGCTTTGTCTTTTGCTTTTACATTTAAAATACCGTTTGCATCTACATCAAATGACACCTCTACTTGAGGTACACCTCTTGGTGCTGGCGGTACGCCGTCTAGTATAAACCTACCTAAAGATTTATTGTCAGACGCCATTGAGCGCTCACCCTGAACCACGTGTATTTCTACAGAAGTTTGATTATCAGCTGCAGTAGAGAATGTTTGTGATTTAGATGTAGGTATAGTAGAGTTCTTTTCTATAAGCTTTGTGGCTACAGACCCTAGAGTCTCAATACCAAGTGAGAGTGGTATAACATCAAGAAGTAGTATATCTTTCACATCTCCTTGCATAATACCTCCCTGTATAGCAGCACCAAGTGCAACCACCTCATCAGGGTTAATAGACTTATTTGGTTCTTTTCCAAAAAGCTCTTTAACAGCGTCATGAATTGCAGGCATACGAGTCTGTCCACCTACCAATATAACCTCATTGATATCTCCTGTACTAAATGGTGACGCTTCTATAGCCTTTTTTGTGATATCTATTGATCGGTCAATAAACTCTTTAGACAGGTCTTCTAATGTTGCTCGTGTCATTTTAAGCATCAAGTGTTTTGGGCCTGTTGCGTCTGATGTTATAAACGGAATGTTTATCTCAGTTTCAGAAGTTGAAGAAAGTTCATGTTTTGCTTTCTCTGCTGCTTCGTCAAGTCTTTGTATAGCAAGAGGGTCAGTAGACACATCTATGCCACTTTCTTTTTTAAACTCATCTGCAATCCACTTTATTATCTTCTGATCAATATCACGTCCACCCATGTGTGAGTCACCGTCTGTTGATTTTACTTCTATTACGTCGTCCCCCACTTCAAGTACTGACACATCAAAAGTACCACCACCGAAGTCAAAGACCACAATCTTCTCGTCTTTCTTTTTTGCAAACCCATATGCAAGAGCTGCAGCTGTAGGTTCGTTTATAATTCTCTTTACCTCAAGTCCTGCAATCTTCCCAGCATCCTTTGTAGCTTTTCTTTGTGAATCATTAAAATACGCAGGCACTGTTATAACTGCTTCTGTTATCTTTTCTCCCAGTCGTGCCTCTGCGTCATTCTTAAGCTTTTGGAGTATCATTGCTGACACCTCCTCTGGTCGGTACTCTTTGTCTCCAAGTTTTACAAGCACTCCACCGTCACTTCCTTTTGCAATATCAAATGGTGAAGTCTTTTCGTCTTTCTGTATTTCAGCATCTGCAAACATATGTCCAACATAACGTTTTATTCCAAATATAGTATTTTTAGGATTTGTTACTGCTTGTCGTTTTGCAAGAACACCTGCAAGTCGTTCATTTGTTTTTGAGATAGCAACAATAGACGGTGTTGTTCGTACACCTTCTGCGTTTTCTATTATGGTTGGCTCTCCTCCTTCAATGAAAGCCATTGCTGAGTTTGTAGTACCTAAATCAATTCCTAAAATTTTTGACATAATATTTTTTTTATTAAACTTCTAATTATTCAAACTTTCCTACTTTTACTTTAGCTGGACGTATAACCTTTCCACCTAAAACATACCCCTTTTGCATTACTTCAACCACCTTATGATCTCCCTCTTTCTTGTCTGTAACTACAGTTTCTACAGAATCGTGACGATTATGGTCAAATTCTTCTCCAAATGGATCAAACTGGTCTAGTCCATGCTCTTCTAAAGTCTTTAAAAGCTGTGAGTGTATATGCTCTATTCCCATCCTCCAATTCTTATCAACGCTCTCCCATGCTTCCTTATTTGCAAACGCCATATCAAAGTTATCAACAGAAGTAAGCAAATCTTGTATAAGCCCTTCTTTTGCAAATGCTACAAGTCCACCACGTAGTTCCTCTTCCTTTTTTCTAGCATTTACAAAGTCAGCTTTACTTCTTTGCCAGCCGTCCAGATACTCTTGCTTCTCTTCTACGCATTTCTTAAGTTTATCTCTAAGCTTTTTTATAGTATCTGCACCACCCTCATCAATATCATCAAAGACAATATCTTCTTCTATTTCCTTATTATGTCCACTTTTAAAGCTTTTGTCAAGTTTTTTTCTAGGCATAATGTTAAACAATTATTAGTTACTACTAAAAATTATCTCTTAGACCACTGTGAAGCTTTTCGAGCTTTCTTGAGACCTGGCTTCTTTCGCTCTTTTACTCTAGCGTCTCGCTTAAGTAGTCCTTCTTTCTTTAGAGCTCCTCTAAGCTCTGGGTCAAACTTCTCAAGTGCGCGTGCGATACCAAGTGAGACAGCATCTGCCTGAGACGCAATACCACCACCTTTCACAAGTACTGTTACTTTAAACTTTTCTTCTATACCAGCAGTTTCAAATGCTTTTCTAATATCATTTCTTAATTCGTTAACAGGAAAATAATCTTCAAACTCTCTGTCATTTATTTCAAAAGAATATTTACTTGCAGAGAAAATCCGAACACGAGCAATAGCGTTCTTTCTTCTTCCGATTGCCTCTATATAATGAGTGGCTGATATTTTTTGTTTTTCTACTGTTGTTGTCATATTATTCTTCTATAATTAATTTCTTCATTCTTATTTGTCTAAGTTTGTTGCTTGGAAGCATTCCGTATACTGCTTTTTTGAAAATCTCTTTATAGCCTTTCTTGTCAATTATTTTACCCATCTTCTCTTCCCTTAGTCCACTTGGGTATCCAGTATAATGCTTATATAGTTTAGTAGCTTTTTTACTGTCTGTTATTTCCATCTTAGATGCATTTATAACCTTCACCTCTACGTCAGGTGCAACGTTACGTGCAAACGAAGTATCGTTCTTACCCATTAGAAATGCCGCCGCTTTAGTTGCGATTCTTCCTAGCTTTTCTCCCTCTGCATTTATTTCTAATGTTTTCATATTATTTTACAAATTCAATTATAGCTTCTTGTGCTGCGTCCCCCACACGTGTACCAGCTTTGGTTATACGTGTATAACCACCTTTTCTTTCTTTGTACTTTGGAGATAGTGTATCAAATAATTTAGTAGTTGCAACAGCGCTTCCACCAAGTCGGCTTAGTATGATTCGTCTTGCGCTAAGTGTTCCGTCTTTACCTTTTGTTATAAGTTTTTCTATGAAAGGTCGTAGAGCTTTTGCTTTTGCTTCAGTTGTTTGTATCTTGTCGTGCAATATCAAAGACCGAGCAAGAGAACGCATAAGCGCTGTTCTTTGCTTTCTTACTCTTCCAAACTTTTTGTTTTTATTGTGATGTCTCATAATATTACTAATTACTAATTTACTTTAGTATGATTCCGTGATTTCCAAGCATTCTCTTTATCTCTTGTACACCTTTCTTTCCAAGTCCTTCAATCTCTAGGATATCCTCTTCTTTCTTGCGAGCTAAACCACCGACTGTTCGTATGTTTGCAGCTGTTAGTGCATTTATGTTTCTTGCTGAAAGATTAAGTGACTCAATCCTTGTCTTTAGAAGATCTGTGTCAACCTCTTCTTCTTCTTTTGCATCAGCTTCTTTTTCTTGCTCTTTTTCTACCTCTTCACCTGAAACCTCTACTTCTACTTCCTCTTCTTTAAATCCTACAATCGCTTTAAGTTGGTGAATCATTATCTCTATTGATTTCTCAAGCGCTTCGTGTGCAGTGATAGTCCCGTCTGTTTCTATAATAAGTCTAAGTCTATTGAAGTCTGTTCTGTCTCCGACACGCATGTTTTCTACTTCGTAGTTTACTCTTCTTATTGGAGTAAATATAGCATCAAGAGATATTACTCCTATGTCTACTTTATCTTTTTGAAGTACTTCTTTTGAAACATATCCCATACCACGTTCAACTACCATCTCTATAGAAAGATCACTTTTCTTATCTGTTATTTCTGCTATGTACTGATCTGGATTTAAAATACTCACTTGAGAAGGGGCTTTTATATCTGCCGCTGTTACATGCTTTTGTCCTTTTACATCTATAGAGATAGTCTGTGGTTCGTCAGTAAGCATTTGTATTCTTACCTTTTTAAGGTTTAGTAGAATATTTACAACATCTTCTTTTACTCCGTCTATTGTTGAGAACTCGTGTGGTACTCCGTCTATCTTTACAGATGTAATAGCAGCACCCGGTAAAGATGACAAAACAATCCTTCGCAAAGAGTTACCAAGCGTATGCCCATACCCTGGGTAAAGACCGTCTATTTCATATGTTCCTTTGAACTCCTCTTCAGAAACTATTTTAGGTTTTGATGGGAGTGATACGTTGTATTCTGACATAATATAAAAATTTAATTAATAATTGTTGCTTATAAATACTAACGACTATAAAACTCAAACACAGAACTTACATCAAACATTAGCTCTGTATTGTCGACTACAGGCTTTCCTTTTACTTCTCCTTCCAAACTTTTCTCATCAAAAGAGACCCAAGAAGGATTTTTATGATCTCTTAGCTTCTCACTCAAATTTGTAAACAATACGCTTCCACGACTACCCTCTCTTACACCGATCTTCAAACCTGCTGACATTCTGTATGAAGGTATTGTTACTTTTCTTCCTCCTATAGTAATATGTCCGTGCGACACCATCTGTCGTGCCATCTGTCGGCTGTTTGCAAGCCCAAGTCTGTATACTACGTTATCAAGTCGTGATTCAAGATTTTCGATAAGCTGTGTTGCAGGCTTTGAGTCTTTTCTTGCAAGAGCTTCTTTTACGTATTTTGTAAGTTGTTTTTCTGCAATACCATATGTGTATCGCATCTTTTGTTTTTCTATAAGCTGTTTACCGTATTCAGACATTTGCCTTGGTCGCTTTGAAGAACCTCTTTTCTTTTTATTCTTATCTTCAACCAATGCAAATTTCTGTGTTTGACATTTATCAAACACTCCGCTTCCTAACCTTTTACATATTTTATATTTTGGACCTATTTTCATAATATATAATTTATTTAAACTTATACGCGTCGCGCTTTCTTAGGGCGCGGGCCGTTATGCGGTACTGGTGTTGTGTCCTTTATTGAACTAACCTGAATACCTTTTGTGGTAAACCCTCTTAACGCTGACTCTCTCCCGCCACCTACTCCCTTGATAACAACGTCAACATTCTTAACACCTATCAGTGAGGCTTTCTCTCCAAGCAACTCTCCAACCTGTGCTGCTGCAAATGGTGTACCTTTCTTTGCTCCTTTGAAACCAAGCGCTCCAGATGATGACCACATGATTGCGTTTCCTTTTGTATCTGTAAAGATAAGCTTTGTATTGTTGTATGTTGCTTGTACGTGAAGTATTCCTGTCTCTAGCTTCTTTTTAGATAGACGCGCAAGAGAACGAGATTGTAATCCCTTATCTACTTCACCGCCTGCTTTTTTTATAATTCTCTTTTTTCCCATGTTGTTTAATTGCTATTTCTTATCTAGCTTCTTCTTACCAGAACCCATAGTCTTCTTCGCACCCTTAAGTGTCCTAGAGTTTGTCTTTGTGCGTTGACCTCTTGCTGGAAGATTCTTTGAATGCCTTGAACCTCTGTAAGACTTAATATCTTTAAGTCTTTTTATGTTTCCAGATACTTCTCGCCTAAGCTCTCCTTCTATGGTTCGCTCTTCTACAAGCTTTCTTATAGAACCTTCTTGTTCTGCTGAGATATCTGCTGGCTTAGCAGCTCTGTCTATCTTTGCTTTGTCTAGAAGCTCTTGAGATTTAGATAAACCAATACCGTACACGGCTGTAAGTCCGTACTCTATTCTCTTTTTGTCTGGGATTGTTATTCCTGAAATTCGCATAATATTATCCTTGTCTTTGTTTATGTCGTGGGTTAGTACAAATCACGCAGACTCTTCGCTTTCGTCTTACAGTCTTGCACTGTGCACATATTTTTTTTACTGATGCTTTTACTTTCATATAATAGATTTTGTTCACGAATGGAGTGAGTGATTATAAAATCATTACCCCCTTCTTTTATTCGCTTTTGGCGAAATAAGGAGGGGGATTGTTTTATTTTAAAAATTTAGGCTTTCCCACCCACCTCCTTTTCCAGCTGATATGCTGGCAAAAGAAGGGGGTTGTGAAAAATATAGTCACCTTATTCCTTATTTTTCTACAGCCTTTTTGTTATCCTTCCTTTCCCACCATATGGATCAGTTAAGACATTTACTTTGTCTCCTACAAGAACTTTTATGCGATATTTCCGCATTTTTCCTGAAAGATATGTAATGATAGGCTCATCTTGACCCTCAAGAGTCACCCGAAACAATGTATTCGGTAAAGCCTCTTCTACTACGCCCTTTGTTTCCTGTGGTTCTTGATTTACCATTTTTGACAATGAACACATAGTACCAAAAATGTGCATATAAAGTCAAGCTTTTGGAGTGGATTAGCGCTAAATAAGGTACTTTTGGAATTATCCACAATTTGACATTGACAAAGTCGTATTCTTTGGTATACTATTGGTAGAAATTTGAAATATCGATATGTACTATTTTTCTAATTTTTTAGGAGATAAGGCCATGCAAAATGACCTTACTAAAGAAATTAAGGCTGCAAAAGATTTTGCGGAAAAGGAACATAAGCGTATAGGCGATATAAACCTCGATACATTTACAGCAATTATAACAAACGTTGTAGAAAAAAATACTCCAGACATCAAGAGGTTAGACTGGCTTATGAAAGGCTGTATTATTGGATTGGAAGTACCAAAAGGAAAGTTTAAGTTATATATGTGTGGAGTAGGTAAATTCTTTGGTGATCACAAAAAGAAAGAAAAGAAAGTTGTTAAAAAGAAAGTGGTAAAGAAGAATAAGAAATCCACTTCTTCAAGCACCAAGAATAGAATCCAGAGATATTTTGAACTTGACCCAATCGGAGCTTTACATTACGGCGAATCATGAGTTTACTTTTTATAAACTCACGGTTCGCTGTTTTTGGTTTAAAATTTTAAATTAAAAAATCGATTGCACACCGTCTGTACAATCGATTTTCTTTTTCTATTTTGGACTTTCTAACAAATTATTCTTTTGTACTACACTAACCTCACCCGGATGTACATAAGTATACAGTACATTATCGTATGTTATTTTAAGTATTTTTTCACCAACAAGGTTAAAACAATAATCATCAACTATATATTTTATATGGGAACACTTATCTACAACCTCTTTATCTACATAGCTTTTAAGATAACGATCTATATTTACGTACTCTCTTTTTACCTGTATCAATTCGGAGACAGATATAGTTACTAGAGAGAATATAAACCAAATTTTTAAATATAAATATATTATATCCATTACCTTACTCCTTTCAAATGATTGTTAAAAGAAATTAGTATGTTTAAATCTAGTAGTAAAGTACCATATTTATATAATTTGACAAGGTATGAGTAATGTAATACTATATAAATCCGCGCATACTCTATTTTGTTGTATTAATTTTTTGCAGTACCGAAAGGGGGTGATAGATTATTAGACATGAACAGAGAAAATTGTTGTTTAAAAAAGAACATTTATATCTTAACTACTGATGGCTTGTATAGGCCTAACAGCCTCTGCTCTTGAAGCCATCAGATTTAAAGAGTTCAAAAAGAACTAGTGTATGAATTTTGTGTCCCTTCGGGATAGACATAAAAAGACGCATAGAAACTAAAGAGGACCGCTTCCCAATACTTACTGGTATCAGAGTAACGATACTACGCTAAGTTGGAAGTGGTCCTATTTTTTTGCCAAATTTTTATTTACTCTTTTCCTTTTCTTTACTTTGCTTTGACGCAACACCTATAGCACCCTGCTTTCGCTTTGCAAGTAAGTACCCAAGCACTATCCCAACAACTGCAATTATAATTATAGTAATATTTGACATAGTTTTATTATACTAGATTTTCACCTACAATAGTGCTCCTATGCGGTAAAATATGCAAGGTGTGGGGTTTTAAGTATTTTTAATACAATGAAAGCCTTGCTGGTGATGTGCCAGCAAGGCTTATTAGGTTGTCGCTATTTAGCGAAATCTAGGGTTTATAAAAAGTAAATACATCATTACGCTTTCAACTGTAAAGAATACGATTGGCTGTAGAGCGTTTGCAATATCCCATTTTGGTATGATGAAGATTGTACATATACACGAAACCCAAAACATTGTCCATGCAATTTTATTTTCTTTTGTTGGGTCTTTCCATGTAGAAACAAAAGTTGGAACTGAACCAATCAAAGCAACTATCGAGCTTGTCACAATTCCCAAAATAGGGTCATTAAATATCTGCCAAAGTATAATACCTAAGACAGCACCTCCAAAACAAAATTTATCTGTTTTAGTCCAGCCAGACGTACCATACTTAATCGAAAAAATGACTATCGTCCACGCTCCTATTGTTGCGCCGACTATCTGCCCATTAACAGAATCTTCAAAATACATTCCTGACAGAACAATGATATCAATAGTTCCCCAAATTATCCAAGTTGCTTTAGATGGTTTTGTTTCTCCACGTATAATCGCAAAGATATATGGAAAAAGTGCAAACAGAAATAAAAACCCAGCAACAACAGTAAGAATAATTCTTATATCCATTGGGTAACCTCCTTTCAGTCCCAAATGTTATTTGATTTTAATTTTTCTATCTACAACTATACATAATATATTTAGTATTGTCAAGACTATCCTTAACACCTCAACGCGCCTACGTGTTAGAGTTAATTAATTTTTTCTGCTTTGTCTACCACGATGATCACCTCACTCTTTGGCCTTACTTCAAGCACACCCTCTGTGCTTTTAAAGCGCACAGTATTACCCTCTTCTTTTACTACTATATCCCCCTCTTTTATTATTGAAACAAGTGGTGTGTGATTCGCAAAAATACCCACCATACCACTTTGTGTAGGCAGTGTTACAGACATTGCTTCTTGTTTATAGACTACTCCGTCTAGAGTGACTATTTCTAAATTTAT
>JABGQE010000001.1:24714-40002 GCA_018648925.1 bacterium
ACATTGCTTCTTGTTTATAGACTACTCCGTCTAGAGTGACTATTTCTAAATTTATTTTATTCATTATATTTTATATATTTGCTCCCAATATCAAGGTCCAACCTTGATATTATTCGACTTCATCTATTGAGCCCTTTAGGTAGAAAGCCTGCTCTGGCTTGTCGTCATGTTTACCTTCTAATATTTCTTTAAACCCTCGCACAGTTTCTTTTATCGGCACGTACTTTCCTTTCATACCTGTAAACTGCTCTGCTACGAAGAATGGCTGTGACAAAAATCTCTGTATCTTTCTTGCTCTATCCACCGTAAGCCTGTCGTCGTCTGAAAGTTCATCCATACCTAGTATTGCTATAATGTCCTGCAAGTCCTGATACTTCTGCAATACCTTCTGTACATCTCTTGCTACTTTATAATGCTCTTCTCCCACTACAGACGGCTCCAATATTGTAGATGTAGAATCTAAAGGATCCACAGCTGGGTAAATACCAAGAGATGCAAGTGAACGAGAAAGCGCAACAGTAGAGTCTAAGTGTGCGAACGTAGTAGCAGGTGCTGGATCAGTATAGTCGTCCGCTGGTACATATACAGCTTGTATAGAAGTAATAGACCCTTTGTCAGTTGAAGTAATACGCTCTTGCAATGCACCCATCTCACTTGCAAGTGTTGGCTGATACCCCACGGCAGAGGGTATACGGCCCAATAGCGCAGAGAGCTCTGAACCTGCTTGAGTAAACCTAAATATATTGTCCACAAAGAGAAGTACGTCTCGCTCCTCTACATCACGAAAGTGCTCCGCCATGGTGAGCGCAGAGAGGGCTACCCTTGCGCGCGCTCCTGGTGGTTCATTCATTTGTCCAAACACAAGCGCTGTGTTTTTAAGTACATTACTTTCTTCCATCTCTCTATATAGGTCATTACCCTCTCTTGAGCGCTCACCTACTCCTGCAAATACAGAATACCCACTATGCTCTGTCGCAATGTTTCGTATAAGCTCTTGGATAATAACAGTCTTCCCCACTCCCGCACCACCAAAGAGTCCGACTTTACCACCCTTAAGGAATGGGCAGATAAGATCTATAACTTTAATACCAGTTTCAAGTATTTCACTTCCTGTCGTTTGTGAAGTAAGTGGAGGAGAGTCTCTATGTATAGAATCTTTTTCGCTACCCTCAACTGCAGGCTTGCCGTCTATTGCATTACCTGTAACATCAAACATCCTACCTAGGACTTTGTCTCCCACTGGCACAGATATAGGAGCTCCAGTTGCCGTAACCTCATTACCACGAGAAAGTCCGTCTGTAGTACTCATAGCAATGGTACGTACTTCATTCATACCTAAGTGTTGCTGTGTCTCAAGTACAATTGTTTTTTTCTCTGTCTTTATTTCAAGCGCATCAAAGATCTTAGGTAAGTCACCATCGAACTTTACATCTACTACTGGTCCTATTATTTTTGTTATTATTCCTTTTGACATATTTATTTAAATTAATTATTTATTTAGTGAAGTGAAATGTGCTTTTTTAAAAGTCTGGCCGAGTATAGCGAGGGGGCCCGAGGACTTTTGAAAAAAGTATATTTCATGAAACTGCTAACTATCACTTACAGCGTCTGCGCCTGCTGCGATTTCTAATATTTCTTTTGTAATACTTCCCTGCCTTGCTTTGTTATAATTCAAAAGCAGTTCTTTACCCATCTTGTCTGCATTGTCAGTAGAGTTCTTCATTGCGACCATCCTAGAGCTCTGCTCGCTTGCATTAGACTCTAAAAGCCCTTGGTAGATCTGAAGCTTGGCAAGCCTTGGTACCACTATATTTAAAATAGCATCTTCGTTTGGTTCGTATATATATTGCTTAGGATTCTTTAGATCTACTTCATCAATATTCCCCTCACCACCTGCTACAGAAAGTTCGTCTATTATGTTTTTCAAACTCATAGAAGAGAGCGGCAAGATCTTTCGTATAGTTGGTACCTGATGAAATGGAGATGTATATTTGGTATAAGAAATCAAAACTTTCTTATATTCTCCTGACAAAAACTTTTTTATCACAAAATCTCCAAGCTCACTTATGTCTCCTACTGTAGGTGTTTCTGGGAACTCTTCAAAGCTCTTCAAAATCTCTCTACCACTCTTGTCCGCATGCCTTCTTGCATATTTACCCACAGTGACAAACTCTATTTTATCGTCTCTTCTGACCAAATAACTGTTCAAAGCTCGTAGAGCTGATGCATTGTACCCACCACAAAGCCCTTTATTAGACGCAATATGCACTATAAGTACTTTGTCAGTATCCTTGGGTGTCATTAGAAACTTATTCTTCTCCATTGTCTCATTGGAAAGACTAACCATAAGCTCAAGAGCACGAGTAGCATATGCTCGAGTGTTTACAGCAAGACCTACGTCTTTCTTCATCTTACTTCGCGACACCATCTCCATCGCTTTGGTAATCTTTTTCATATTACCTACTGATGCCATTTTTGTTTTGATTATTTTTGTATTACTCATCGTATGTATAATTACTCTCTTGTCTGCATAAACTCACTTACAGCACTCTTTAATCTCTCTTCTATATCTTCATCCCAAGAATTCTCTATTTCTTTCAACAGCTCACCCTTACTTGCTTCTAGGAAATCAGAGAAATCACTTCCCCATTTTTCTATATCTGCAATCTCTACCTCATCTATAAAACCATTGTTCGCAGAGTATATAAGTGCAACCTGTAAGCCAGTTTTTACTGGTGAGTATTGAGGTTGCTTCAAAAGCTCTGTAAGTAGTCGTCCTCTGTTTAAAGTTTTCTTAGTCTCTTCATCTAGGTCAGACGCAAACTGCGAGAATGCTTCAAGCTCTCTGAACTGTGCAAGTGAGAGCTTCATCTTGCCTGAAGTTTTCTTCATTGATTTTATCTGTGCTGCACCTCCTACACGTGACACAGATAGCCCTACGTTGATAGCAGGTCTTATGCCTTTATGAAAAAGTTCTGATTCTAAGAATATCTGACCATCTGTAATAGATATCACATTAGTTGGTATGTATGCAGATATATCTCCAGCTTGAGTCTCTACTATTGGCAATGCAGTAATAGACCCACCACCAGACTCAGAGTTTCTCCGTGCTGCACGCTCTAGAAGTCGTGAATGCAGATAGAATACATCCCCTGGATATGCTTCTCTTCCGGGCGGTCTTCTTAAAAGAAGTGATATCTCTCTATAGCTTACTGCGTGTTTTGATAAGTCATCGTAAACCACCAGTACATCTTTACCTTGGTCCATAAAATACTCTGCGAGAGTCACCCCAGCGTATGGAGCAAGGTATGACATAGCAGATCCGTCTGATGACCCTGCAAGCACGATAGTGGTGTAAGCCATAGCGCCCGCCTCTTCTAAAGTCTTCATCGTTCTAGCAACTTTTGATTTCTTTTGGCCAATAGCCACATAGACACAAACTATGTCATTGTCTTTCTGATTAAGGATTGTATCTATTGCGACAGTAGTTTTCCCTGTCTGCCTGTCGCCTATTATAAGTTCTCTTTGCCCTCGCCCTATAGGTATCATTGTATCTATCGCTTTAATACCTGTACTTAGTGGCTGGTCTACAGGCTCGCGCTCCATCACAGCAGGGGCTGTTCGCTCTACCAAGTAATCAGCATCTTTTTGTATATCACCCTTTCCATCAATAGGATTTGAAAGCGGATCTACTACTCTACCTATAAAATCTTTCCCTACTGGTATAGAAAGGATCTTCTCAGTTCGCTTTACTATGTCGCCTTCTTTAATATGACTATAATCACCTATTATAATAGCTCCAACTGTAAACTCTTCTAAGTTTAGAGCAATGCCCATAGTACCACCCTCAAATGTAAGCATCTCTGACATCTGGCAATTATTAAGACCGGATACTTTTACGATACCGTCATTTACTTCTACTACGTGCCCCACCTCACTTACTTCAGGCTCTGACTTAAAGTCTTGTATTTTATTTTTTAAATTTTGTATTAAAGATTCTGTACTCATATTATTTTAAATTTTAGAATGTAAATGATTTCGTAATTTGTTCAACCTTAGCTTCAACCCATACTCGTACAACTTGTCTTTGTATGAAACCCTAAAGCCTCCTAGCATTGTTTCATCTTGCGACACACTAGTAGGAGCATCTTCCGGTATCTTCAAATGCTTTTTAATCTCTATTAATAACTTTTCTGGTATTTCACGAGCTGTCTTTATAAAAACAGTATTACGATTTTTTTCTTTCTCTTGTTTGTCTTCTAGCACTCTCAAAACATTTTTAACTCTACCTTCCATATTGTGCTTTTTAGAGAAACTTACGAAATTGCTTGCAACATCTTTTGGGTCTTGCTTGCCTTCTTCTACAAGTTCTATTAAAGCCCTGGCTATGATATCTCTCTTTATCATATTATTTAGCCATACCTTTTATTATCTTCTCGTGTGAATCTTCTGATATATCTTCACCGATTATCTTTTCTGTACTCAACACTATAAGATCAGATACTTCCGCCCTTACTGCTGTTTGCATCTCTTGTCTCTCTTTCTCTACCTTCGCTTGCGCATTAGAGAGCATTTCGTCTTTGTCTTTTGCAGACTGCGTATTTGCATGCTCAAGCAGAGCTTTTGCCTGCTCATGCGCTTTTGCGACTATCTCATTAGACTCATGTTTTGCATCTGAGATTATACTCTCACGCTCTTTTTGAGATGTCTCAAGCTCTTCTTCTGCTTTTTTTGTCATCTCTATGCCTTCTTCTACTTTTTGCTTTCTTTCGTTTATGATTTTAGCGATAGGCTCAAATGCATACCTCTTAAGCAAATAATAGATAATAAGAAAATTAACAAGATTCGCAAGAGCGAGTTTCCAGTCAAAACCTATATTTCCTAATACGCTTAATAAATCCATTTTCTAATTTAATTTAGATGATGAAAAATGCTACAAGTGCATAAATAGCTGTAGACTCTGCCATAGCTACACCGATGATCATCTTAGAGAAAAGCTGTCCAGACATTTCTGGATTTCTTCCCATTGCTTCTAGGGCTTTACCGATAAGGTATCCCTCACCAATAGCAGACCCGAACATTGATACTGTTGCGAGTCCTTTTGCTATTAGTCTTGCTGATTCTATTTCTTCCATAATAATTTTTATTAATTAATAAATGACGTTTATTTTATGTCGTAGCCACGACATTATCTTCCACCTCTTCTGGCTTCAAGCCTATCGTATAATACGCTGTTACAAGCGCACCAAAGACTATCGCTTGTACTACGCCGAAGAGTATCCCTAAGCCCGACCACAGTGTAGGTAGTAAGTACGCCACAAACCCAAGGATTATAACAGCCAATACTTGGCCAGCGTATAGGTTGCCAAAAAGCCTGAAAGAAAGAGAGATAACTTTGGCGATTTCAGAAATTATATCGAGAAGTCCTATGAGGAATTCTATTATAGACATTATTCCTGCTCCGAAGCCTTTCCTAAACCCGACATAAACTTGCTTAAATTGAAAGTATTTGCCGAGGAAACCAAATATCCCCCAGCTTTTTATAGATGCTATCTGCACTACGATAACCATAGCAAGCGCTAAACCAAATGTAGTATTAAAGTCTGTGGTTGGTGAACGGAATATTGCTGTACCACCATATGTAATGCTCGTAAGTCCAGGTATAAGCTCTATCAAGTTAGAAATACCGATGAATACAAACAATGCTCCGACAAGTGGGATTACTTTTTCTGATATTGCTCTATTGTCTGTGATCTGGTCAATCAGATCCACCATACCTTCGTACATTATCTCTACAAGTGTTTGCGACTTACTTGGGTGGGCACCGTACTTGCGCTTTATTATAAAAAATCCAAACAGCCCTATTGCTAACATTATTGCAATACCTAGAAGAAGTGAACTAGTCACAGGAAAACCAAATAGTGTAAACACTGTATCCGGCCCTATAGCGGGTATTTCTCTTTGTACTTGTATTATATCTAGCATTTTATTTTTCCTTTTCTTCTATCATCTTCTGCTCAACTTCTTTAAACTCTTTATCTATTCTTCTGTATTGAAAGATTGTGATAATCCAAGAAAGTACAAAAGCTATAGGAAGAGCTATAAGTTTAAACTGCCTTCCAGATTCATGAATATTGTCAAAGTAATTACCTACAAAAAAGGCGATAGCTGCGGGCACAGCAAAGATGAAGGCTATGTATATCATCTGCATAAAAGCCTTATGGCGAAGGTTTTCAGCTTTTTCTTTGAGATTATTTAGATTTTGATTTTCTTTTTCTTCCATGGTTTTAAAAACAAAAAACCCCGCAAAACATGCGTGAGTCACCCAGACAGTGGGAGTTCTCTTTACCCATACTATACACCACGGCTATACCTAGTGTCAAAGCAAGAATAATCTCTTCTTTTTTATCTCTTTTCTTATTTCACGATAGTTAGGAGTAATCTCTTCCACCAATGCCCAAAACTTCGAAGAATGATTAAACTCTTTCAAATGACATAATTCATGCACAATTATATAATCCCGCATTTCAGGTAATAAGAAAAAGATCTTATAGTTAAAATTCAAATTCCCCTTTGTAGAGCAACTCCCCCATCTAGTCTTTTGGTTTCTTATAGCTACTCTATTGTATTGAAACCCATGCACAGAACTAAGATGCTCTATACGCTCTGTTATAAGAGCGCGCGCTTCTTCCCTATGCTTCAAATAGCGCTTTCTATTAGATCTAAATATTTTCATTCTTCAAACAATACAGGTATCTCTAATGCGTCGTCGTGTTCTGGCAACCCTGAAGCATTATCTTTCTTTAGTATCAATATTCCGTTGTTTTTATAGTCCGGAGCCTCAAATTCAAGTACTGCGCTAAACGGTACAAACTCTTCTACCATTGCATTCTCACCCGCACTCGCGAACCCTTCGGCTATTATCCTTCCGTCCCAATCAGTTAGTACTACAGGGAAGTCTCCTTCAAAAAACCACATACCTCTTGCCTGCCCTGTAATACTTAACGGACTTTTAATAACCTGATTCGGGCGTGGTGTATCAATACGGATAAGATCCATCTTTTCTAATTCATTACCTATGTTTTCTACAAATGTTTCTCCCCCTGCACGACATCGTCTTGGATAGCTTTCCATCGCTGGATTACCAGCTTCAATACATTCTATAAAATTAGTTATTTGAGTTACGTAATCATTAGAATCTTTTTTATACACAAATAGCCCAGCAACTACTACCAAGAAAATAATCAATATAGAAAATATGATCCAAATGTTTGATCCCATAGATTTATTATAACAGATATTTTGTGTCCTGAATCACTAAATATTTATTGTTCTTAACACTTTGTGACCCTACTGAGAATCGAACTCAGATTACCGCCTTGAGAAGGCGATGTCCTAACCGTTAGACGATAGGGCCATTAGTACAAAATATACCAATCTTTTACCTTTTTTTCCACTCTTCCTCTTGGCGCACCAGAAGTTTATACTTTCTATCTGGCTCTGCCATTACTTTCTCAACAACCTTCTCTGCGCGTATTGACTGCGAACCTTTTACTAATACTGTGTCGTTCTCTCCTATTATCTTCTCAAGCTTCTCCCCCGCACTTACTGAATCATTAAATGTAAATATATCGCGCTTCTTCATCTTTGCTTCATTTGCACCTTGTGCTATGTATTTAGACCGCACTCCTATTGTAATAAGTATATCAGCAGTTTCTGCTACTAGTTTTCCTATTTTTATATGCTCATCGTAAGAATGCTCACCAAGCTCTAACATATCTCCAAGCACTGCAATTTTTCTCCCTGTAGTACTCACACTCTTAAGAGTATTAAGTGCCTCTGCTGTAGCAGTAGGCGATGCATTGTAGCTGTCATCTATTATCGTTGAATTATTAATACCATCTATCAAACGCATCCTCCCTGGTGCTGGTTCGTGCATTACTAGTGCAGTTTCCATCTTCACAATGTTCAAACCCTGAGAAATACCTATAGCAAGAGCTGAAAGTATCGGGTAGATATGCTGTTTACCTATAACACCTTTAAGCTCTACTGGAATACTGTTACCGCTATAATCAACCCTAAACGTTATTCCTGTCGGCTTATTGTCTTTATATATAATATTTTCATCTGACGCGACGACACTTGAACCTGTTGTATATCCATATGTAAACACTTTTTTACCTGCCTTGCCGGCAGGCAGGTCTGAAACCAATGCTTTCATACCAAATGCTTTTTTGTCGTCACTATTTACCACAAACACACCTTCATCTTTAAGAGCTTTTACAAGATAACTTTTTTCTTTAACCACCTCTTCTGTATTATTAAAAAATTCCACATGCACAGGAACGTCAGGTAAGTGCGTCATCACCACAGCGTCAGGCTTAAGCCATTTTGAAATACTCTCTATGTCTCCGGGCCTGTCTGCACCAACCTCAAGGACAAGCCACTTAGGATAATGATTTTTCATTATGATAAGACTAAATCCATCTATTATATTTTTGAACCATCCAGATACACTGTTCCACGCATTTGGAAGTCCTAAAATAGTAAGAGGTACTCCAACTTCACTATTAAAACTCTTTTCACTTTTACGCACAAAAGACATAGAACTTAATACTGTATAAATAGCATCTTTTGAAGAAGTCTTACCAATATTACCAGTAACAGCAACAATTTTTGGCTTATACTTTTTAAGCACTAGTTTTGCTTCTAGTGTGATTATATAAACTACAATTTTTTTAAAAATATTTTTCATTTTATCTATCAGGTGGTACTTCGTAATAATTTATTAAAAACTTTACTGTATCTATAAAAGGATGTGTAAGAGTCTGCGATGCATACCGCACTTCTTTTGGCTCTATAGTATATAGAAATACAAGATACTGTGCATCATATGCTGGGAAGTAGCCGAAAAATGAATGTAAAAACTTGTCTTCATAATACCCACCTTCTTTTAAATCAGCGATTTGCGCAGTGCCGGTTTTAGCAGCTACAGAATAATTATCAAGCTTTACTGCACCACCCAAAAGTGCCTCATCAACCACCTTTACTAGCATACGTGTCACCTCTTGCACGCTCTCCTCTTTTAACACTCTTTCGTCTACAAAAGTCATTGTTTTTGAAAGTCCAGAAGTATATTTAATTTTCTTTGCCAAATGTGGAGTTATGAGTTTACCACCATTTGCCAGTACTGACAAAGCTCTCACGGTACTTATGGGAGTCATGGCTATACCTTGCCCAAATGAAGCTGTAGCATATTCAAGGTCTCTTGGAGAGTCTAAATTGTCTACAAGTCCTGCACTCTCGTTTGGCAGATCAATCCCTGTTTCATCCCCGACTCCAAAACTAAGCATATAGTCAGCAAAGCGCTTATTACCCATCTCACCTACAACAAAGGCGACACCTGTGTTTAAAGACTGACTAAGCACTTCTTGCATTGGTACACGCCCACGACTCTTTCCGTCATAGTTTGATATAGTATAGCCATTAAGATCTATCTTTCCAGCATCATAGTACGTAGTAGTAGCTGTCACGGCTCCTGCATCAACTCCTGCAACCATAGTAAGAGGTTTTATAATAGAACCCATCTCATAGACACTTTCCACAATAGGATTTGAAAACACAGAAGCTTCTTTTTCTTCCCCAAACTCATTTACATTAAAGTTGGGATACACTGCCAGTGCATGTATCTCACCATTTTGTGGATTTATTATAACCCCTGCCGTCTGTCTTGAATTCCATCTTTCACTGACTTCTTCTATTTTCTCCTCTAAGAAAAGCTGCACGGATGGCTCAATAGATACCATAACGTCACCAGAGCGATTACCTTTTTTAAACACTGCACTGTTTATATTGGCAAAAATCTCTGCGAAAAAGTTAATGTACATTCCGTCACTATTACGTTCTAGCACATCATTATAATATCTCTCAAGCCCATACCTTCCAGCAAATTCGTCACCTATAAAACCAACAAATCCTAGTGTTTGCGCTGCTAAATTTTCTCCTGGGTAAAAACGCCACCTGTCTTTATATATATTTACTCCGTCTATATCTAGATTCTCTATAGCGTGTGCAGTGTCTGGATCAACTTGTTTTGCTATCTCCTCATATGGGTCGTTCTTTTTACCAGCACGCAAAAAGAATGTATCTTGGTCTATTTCTATAAGAGTAGATATTTTCTCATAAGCATCTTCTGCGTCTTTCAAATCCTTAGGGCTTATTGCGAGCGTAAAACCAGAACGTAGCGTTGCTCCAGAGACAAGCCTTCCGTCTTTGTCATTGAGAAATATTGAACCTCTGTTATATAAATCCTGCCCTGCATTAGTATATTGCCTATCTGCATCATTACTAAAATCCTCACCATGTATTATCTGCACAAAATAAAGCCGCCCTAGGAGAATAATGGCGACTAAAAATACAATACCTGATATTATACGAATTCTAATCAAAAGCTCTGATTTCATATCACTATGATACCATCTTTTTAGCTTAGTTTTCGAGACTCAACTTTGCAAATGACTTGCGTGCAACAAATCTTTTACTTGCTAGCTTTGTAAATCCGGCCTTATTTGCAAATTCTTTATTTATAGTATTTTTGTGTGCGATGTATTCAAACTCAAGCTCACTTATAGCAGAACTTACTACAACCACATCATTGTTGATTTCTTCTCTTACAATGACATTAACTATAGATTTGCTTATAAAATAACCATAAAAACCAAGCAATATGAAAACTATCGCTATTAGCGCTGTAAATGCTCTTTTTTCGAAAATATTAATTTGTAATGTTTTACTTCTCATTTTATTTTTTTTCAAATATTCTTAATTTTGCGCTCCTTGAACGCGGATTTGCTTTTACCTCCTCTCTTTGAGGTGCAATAGGCTTTTTGGTAATAATTTCTCCCACGGAAGCCTCTTTTTGCTCTTTGAAGAAGATTTTTACCACTCTGTCTTCAATACTGTGGAATGAAATAACTGCTAGTCTACCATTCTCCTCTAGAGCCTCTATTGCTTTAGGGAGAACTTCTTTAAGTGCTCCTATTTCATCATTTACCGTAATCCTCAAAGCTTGGAAGGTTTTTGTAGCAAAGTGTATCTTCTTATGCTTATACCAACTCGGTACTGCTTTTTCTATTACACTTACCAAATCTTGCGTAGTCTCTATAGATTTTTCTTTTCTTGACTCAACGATCTTACTTGCAATATGTCTTGAGAATGTCTCCCCGCCGTATCCATAAATAATGTCTGCAATATTTTCTTCATCCCAACTATTTACGATTTCTCTTGCAGTTAGATCATCTTCTGTTGGATTGTCTTTCAGAGTCATTAAAAGTTTTTCATCTCTCCCAAAACTAAACCCTCTACCCCCATCATCCATCTGGTCTGAACTAAAACCGAGATCAATTAATATTGCATTAACTTTTTCTATTCCAACTTTTGCAATAACTTTGTCTAAGTTTCTAAAGTTATCTTTCTCTAAGATGATTTTGCATTTTGCATTTTTCAGATTCTTTTTTGCTTCATCAAGCGCTCCTTGATCCAAATCAATGCCGATAAGTGTTCCACTTTTTCCAATAAGCTCACAGATCTCTTTTGAATGGCCTCCGCGGTTTAAAGTCCCATCAACTACCACATCTCCTTCTTGGAGACTAAGTGAATCAATAACTTCTTTTAAAAGAACTGGAATATGCATACTAAACTATTCCTATTTCTCCGAGCTTCTCTGCCATAGAGTCTGCTTGTCGCTCGATCTTCTTCTTATAGTCGTTCCATTTCTTCTCATCCCAGATCTCTACTCTTGTCTGCACACCTGCAAGCACTACCTTGTCCTTAAGAGATGCGAAGTCTCGCAAATATTCTGGCACAAGGATTCTTCCTAGTGAATCTATAGATGCTTCTATTGCACCAGAGAGGATGAACCTATTGAACCCTCTTGTGTCAGCCTTTCCTACTCCAAGCCCTGCAAGCTTTTCTGAAATCTTTTTCCATTCGTTAATAGGATATACGAACAGACAATTATCTAGCCCGCGAGTTACGACAACTTTCTTTCCAAGTTCCCTGCGGAATTTTGAAGGAAGCGAAAGACGCTTCTTCGGGTCAATTGTGTGTGTATACTCGCCTATTAACATATTTTTTCTTTCTGTAATGATTTTTCCCTGCCTGCCGGCAGGCCGGTCCCCTCCTAAACCTTCATAGAATAAAGATTTAGGAGGAGAACCCAAAGGATATGTAGTATGGTAAACCGTATCCTTTGAATTCCCACTTCATACCACTACCATACTAGTATATAACACTTCATACCACTTCATCAATATAGTTATCCACAGTAAAACACCGAGGTAATACCTCGGTGTTTTACTTGTTTAAAGGTTTATTTTTAGACTATTTCGCTACCTCTTCCAACCTCTTTTCAATAAAATCTTTGTCCAAAACACTTAGAAACCATCCGATCTTTGGACCACTGTCTTTTCCAAGAAATGAAATATAAATAGCACTGAAAAGCTCTTTTGGATCTTCAAAAGATTCTTTTCTTATTTCATGTATTTTAGTATGAAGCTCCAAGCCATCTAATTTTTTTTGTGTTTTTACATATTCAAAGATCTCTCTTAAACCTTTCTTTTGTTTATCTGAAAAACCTAAAGCTTGTTCTGGAACATTATCTTTCTGAAGTTCGTATTTATATTTTTCTGGTGCATATATCTCAAGCCAATTTTTAGAATACTTTGCTCTAGAAGAAATTTCTTTTTTATCATCATCGGTTAGACTTTCTCCTTTCATATTTTCAACTTCATTCTCTATGTCCATATGTGGCATTTGCACCAAGAAAGACATTAGGGAAAATCGTGAAAAATATCTTTTCTTTATACCCTCTCTCTCATTTGGTAAATGTATAAGCGAAAACAATCTAGCATTATCATCATTTGTCTTGTCAAAATACATATCTGCAATTCTGTCATATGTATCATATAGGATTGGTATAGTATCACCATCTGGTTCAAAATTAATCGCTTGCTTATAGTTTTTACCAATAAGTGCAAGACGAAAAAGCTCTGGTGGCAACAAATCAGATATTTCTTTTGCAGAAGACCCTTCACCCTTAGAAGACGACATCTTTTTCCCACCTATTAGGAAAAACTCATATGGAATGTCAAACGGTGGTTTGTAGCCAAGTATTTCTTTTGAGATATGATTTGCAATATCCCTAGAACCGCCTTTTGTGGAATGATCTTTCCCACTTCCTTCTATATCCACCTCAAGTACCTTAAACTTAGCCGGCCACTCTACTTTCCATGGAAGTTTTGCATTCCCATCAAACGGCGACACCCTACCTTTATGCCCACAACCTTTTGCCCATTTGACATATTCGGGGTCACAAACATATTCAACCTCTTTTCCATCAAAAGATATTGTTTTTGTAGTTCCTATTTTTCCACAGTTTTCACAAACGACAGACAAAGGTAGCCAGTCGTCCGGCTTAACTGAACCTGAGATTTTTTTATATATTTCTCTTATCTCTTGCGCATGACTAAGAGTTGTAGCAATAGCATCATTCATTTTTCCAGATTTATATAATTCGCTTGCTCTATAATACTCTGGTGTAAATCCTGATTTTTCTATTACTTCCATAAATTCAGCTGCAAAATACTCTGCAAAGTTTTTAGCCTTACCATCAGGTGATGGGATTGTATAGAGAGGTTGTCCCATATATTTACCATATTCTTTTTCATCAAGATAAACAGGCAGTCCATCCATTGGATCAAAATCGTTTATTTCATATAGAAATTTATTCTTTATACCTCGCTCTGTAAGTATTTCTGATATTGTACCGTGCACAGCAACACCACGCATTGAACCAATATGGATTCTTCCAGACGCTGTCTTTTCGTCACGAATAATAAGAGGCTTACCACTTTCTATACGGTCCTTTAGATTTTTTTCTATTTTATCTACAATTGCATCTCCCCAAAACATATGTACAGAGTATCATAATACTCATTAATTATAAATGCTATTATAGAGTTGACCAATTTTACAAATCGTAGTACTCTGACTTTAGAAACTTACTTTTTTGTAATTATGAAGGGAGAAAGTATAAATATGTCAAAAAAATATTGGTATTTTTGGTGTTTATTTATATGTATTCTTTTATATGCTTCATACCTTAGCACTACAAGTTCTTCGAAGTTATTGGGACTAATCATACTTCTAATACTTGGTTTAGTTTACTTTATCATTTCGTGTCGTGGAGATAAAATAGTATCCTTTAATCCATCTGAAATTTTATTAGGAGAAAGATATGCAGAACCGTAAGAAATCAAAAAGGAAATGTCCGATTGTTAAACTCTTTAAGTACACACCTATGATAGCAGTGCTCATAATTATAACTTTTGTTGCATGTTTTGCAGCTTTACTTGGAAAAGATAGAGTAACGTGGTCACCCCCTTAACCAAGGGAGGTGGCCTATTTTTATATATTTTTTAGAATTTTAAAATCCTTATTATGTAATTAGTGGCACGAATTCAAATCTTTCAAACTTTTTTATATCAATATTTTCTTCTGAAATCTTCCTAACTTGCCATATATTATCATAAATAGGAACAACCATAACTCCTCCTACCTTGAGTTGTCTTAAGAGCTCTTTAGGAACCTCCTCTGCAGCAGCTGAGACCAATATCTTATCAAATGGCGCTTCTTCTTGTAATCCGAGCTCTTTTACTGCTTGTTTAATCTCAGCATTTTTAAAATCATATTTACTTAAATTTTCTTGTCCAAGCTTTACTAATTCCTGCACTCTCTCAACTCCTATTACATAACCACTTTCTCCAACAATATGAGCCAAAAGCGCCGTAACAAAACCAGAGCCAGAACCTACATCAAGTACTTTGTCTCCTTTTTGTGGGACCAAAAGATCCAGCATAAATGCCACAGTTGTCGGCTGTGATATTGTCTGCTCATAACCCAATGGAAGTGCATAGTCTTCATATACTTCTTCCACATAATCTTCCGACACAAAATCTTTCCTGTCTATTGCAACAAAAGCATCTCTAATGTCTTTGTTTTCAAGCACCTTTGTTCCATTCTCAAGATGGTCTAGTAATTCTTCTTTAGTAAACATATTTTTAATTATTTTTTCTTCTGATCAAGATGTTTTTGGAGTAATATCTTTCCCGCTTCTTCTCTATATCTACAATAGTCATTACACATTTCTCCTTTTGCTGGAACTTCATCACTATTAAGTGTTTTATGAATATCTTTTAGAACTCCTTCTATCCATGAAGTATCTCCTTT
>JABGQE010000001.1:40102-59244 GCA_018648925.1 bacterium
TAAGTGTTTTATGAATATCTTTTAGAACTCCTTCTATCCATGAAGTATCTCCTTTGTATGCAATTACGTCCATATCAAATTCAAGCTTGGCATCAAAAGTATCTTCATTTTTCTTACCATTTGCATATACAAAATATCCAGTATCTGAAACTTTCAAATCATTACACTTTAGAAGCCATTGATATACTTCTATCTGTCTTTTGTATTGATCACCCCATCGTCCGTCTAATGTCGGTTTGTCTTGCTTACTTGTTGCTTTATAGTCCACGACGATAAGTTCACCTTTAGGATTTACCCAAATATCATCAACCGCACCGAAGACAAGAAAATTAGTGGGTTCATACTTACACTGAACACCGACAAAGTTTTCACGCCACTGTCCCATATTTTCATGTTCAAATGGTATAGCATCAACTCCAAAATCTTTCATGAGGGGGTGTATAGTTTTATCCTTTCTGTAAATATCAAATTCTTTCTTAAGAAGGTTGTCTACTGCAAGATTTAAAGTAAAACCGGGCAGTGAAGGCCTCTTTACCCCCAATCTTTGATCAAGATAAAAACATCGTGGGCACTCTATAAACATATCAATCTTTGAGCGACTTATCTTAAATGGTGCTTTAGAGCTTGGATTATAAATATTTCTCCTTTTTACTGTATCAAAATGACTCATATTGAATGTATTATATCATAAAAAACACTCGCTTTTTATTGCGAGTGTTTTTTATGATTTTATTCTAAGTTTTTCTCTATCTTAATCTTCCCTACTTTGTCTGGGAAAGATCTCTTCCAGAATGGCCTTAGTACCGCTTCGGCTTTGTCTATACTTGGATAACCAGAAAGTATTGTAGGGAGTGCAGCTTTTGCTCTACCTGATAGATCTTCTTTTAGCTTTTCTTCATCAAATGTCCATATAATATGTACGCCACCGTCTACAGTAAACTCAAACTCTTCTTCCTCCCACGGCCTACTATCTGCCTTACCTAATACTTTTATTGTTAAAGTTGATACATCTGATATTTCTACAGGCTCATCGTCAAATGCTGCAATAGTGTTCTCAGCTATATGACCTGCAAACTTTTCTTTATTAAAGAGTACTCCATACAGTGTCGCCTTTTCTGTAACCTCAACCTCATCTCCACTTTCAATACTTCCGGCTGACTCAAATTCTACAAATATTGTATCTTCAAATAGATAGAATTCATCTGGTTTCTGAGAAGAGGCTTCGTTCATTAACTGCTTTCTTAATTCTGTATGTATTTCAGTCTTTGCTTGTGCAAGATCTTCAGAACTTGCAGTAAGCTTCTCACCCACAAAACCGCCTGTCATTGTGGTTTTTGAGCGAGCGTAGAAATCGTCAAATCTTGGAGAGCCTTTAAATCCTGGTATTGTAAAATCAGTCAAATCAGCATTGTATTTTTCGCCAGCTTCATCTGCATAGACTGTTACTTCAATACTTCCTGGTACTGTTTCTCCTCCCTCTGTCTTCTGCCCAGGGACTACTACTGATTTATTGATTCTATATATAAGTCCTTCTGGAGTTTCAAATCGAGTATTTTTTATAAGTCTCTGACTTGAAGAATTAAAATCATTAAATACGATGATTTTCCCTGATGCTTTTTCTTCAATCTCTTGTCGTCCAGTTGCTGCAACTTTTCTTGAGTCAGTCTTTTCAATTGTCATGATTTCATATGAAAGCTCTCCTGCATCTGCATTTATAGCAGCGGCAAATTGTGCATCAACAATAGTATTGTTTTGTTTTGGTGTAATACTTAGCTTTGCTCCAGAAAAGAGAAGTGAGAATGCAAGAATAAGAACGATAATAACAATAATAGCAACAAACCAAAGTGCGAAGCGCGATGTTCTACTCTTTTTTATACCATTGTCGTATGCTGTATTATAATCAAAATTATCTTCTATTTGTGAAGCAGATCTTGGTTTAGTATGTGAATTCTTTATATTACGTATTGACTTTTTTTCAGGTGGAACAATGTCGTTAAATGTTTTTTTTACCATATAATGTATATTTTTAGCTTATTTAATTTGGGTATATTATACTATTTATTTTACTCATTTGCTATTTTATTGGCAAATATCACATCAATACCTAAAAATGTATCACATCCTTTAGGACTTTCTTGTGATACGGAACAATGTTTGCTTAAAATCCTACTACCTAATTCAACGATAGTAAAAGGCTGCCGCGCAAGAGTATGCGCACTAAATTCATCGCTTTTAATCGTATCTACGAACCACTTACCTATATCTGTATCAATAGTAAGGAAGATTGTTTTTGGCAAAGAAAGCCCATCAGAAAAGTCTGCTAGCACTTTCCTGAAAGAAGCTAGCCATTCCTCTCTAGCCTCTACAAGAACCTTTTCTATTTTAACAGTTTCTGAACTAATGCTTTTTCCTTCCAGAAATAGACGTATAAGCGAATGTGCCTCCTCATGCATTGTACCAAGAGAGCTTGCAACTTTTTCTATAAGGAAATTTTTACCAAGAGGCAGGTCTACATCTTTAACCATTGTCTCATTTCTTACAAGTGTAATACCTGTAGTCTCGCCACTTATGTCCATTAGTAAAAAGTTCTCTTCTGTGCTGAATATATCTCTAACAACTGAAAACGCTGATAAAGCAAATGTATGAAACGAAACACTATTTACACTAAATATTTTTTCTAAGATATTTTCTATTTTCTCTGACACCTCACCAGAAATAACACTCATAAATAATGCAACATCCATACTGTTTACTTTTTTACCTTTTGGTTCATTTGTATTGTACCCATTCAAAAGTATTTTAATTATATTTTTTTCTATAAACCTAGGGTTTATAATCTTTTTGTTATCAGGTTGGTTTTTTATAGATTCTAAAAACTGTTCGTCAGCGTTTTCTAACATGTTTGAAATAAATTTTGACGACACGATGAAAGGTTTTTCTTCTCTTTTTTTAAATACTTCAATACTAGACTTATGCCACGATGAAGACATTACACAAAATATATTTTTTATATCTTTTGCATTTAATTTGTTGTCTGATAGTTTTTGTATTCCATCTTGCTCTATATCTGTCGCTACATTCTTTAAAGCAGAGAGCATAGCCGAAATAAAACGACTATGGTCACGTGAGTTCTTAGCTACTATAGGTACGCGAGTGCTGTATATTATTTGAGGTACTTGTTTTCCATTAGGAGCCAAGGCAAGTGCAGCACCTACACTAGCACTCCCAATATCAAAAACTATAAACGGGGAAGGTTTGTTTCCTTTTTTTGAGAAAGACATATGTATATATTATCACGTATATTTATTCCAAAACAGCTTTTATCCTGCGTATACCAGCCGATGAAGCTTCTTCTTTTTTGATTTTGAAGTTGCCAAGTCCAGATGTGTTCTCTACATGAGGACCACCACATAACTCTACAGAGTAGTCGCCCTTGTTGTTACCTATTGTATATGTAATCTTGCCATCAGTTTTTTCATTTGTAACCTCAAGCCCTTCTTTTATCTTTGTATTTACAATTTCCTCTACTTTTTGTTTTTGTTCGTCTGTCATTTTTTCTCCCCAAGAGAAGTCAAATCGCATCCTCTCTGCAGTTATATTACTCCCCTTCTGCGCCACATCCTCCCCTAGCACATCTTTAAGCGCGCGGAGTAATAAGTGTGTCGCTGTATGATATTTTGTAGACATTTCACTGTGGTCTGCAAGCCCTCCTTTAAACTTCTGTTGCGCACCTTTTCTTGAAAGCTCTTGATGCTCTCGCATCTTGTCCCTAAACTCTGCTTCATCAATATTTAAATCTTTCTCTAGAGCTAACTCTAGAGTTAATTCAAGAGGAAAACCATATGTAGTAAATAGTACAAAAGCATCGCTCCCTGAAATATTCCCCCTTGAACTTATTTTCTCAAATTCTTTTAGACCCTTCTCAAGCGTCTTTCTAAATTTTTCTTCTTCTTTTATTATTTCTTCATTTCCATCTGTAATGTCACTGAGTTTGATGCCAAGCACATCACCAAAGCGCACAGCGCGTCTTATGAGCCTTCGGAGTATATAACCTTGCTCTGTGTTTGAAGGTATTATCCCGTCTTTGATTATGTTCTCTGACGCGCGAACATGGTCTGCTATTACTCTAAAAGCTTTTTTATTATCAGCATATGATTTACCACTTACTTTTTCTATCCTCTTTATTATAGAAGCGATAGTATCAATATTAAAAATATCACTGTCGTCATTGGAAGCTGCTGTAATACGCTCAAGCCCGCCACCAAAGTCTACATTCTTGAGTGGTAAATGAGCGAAACTCCCGTCCTCTTGTTTTACATATTCCATAAATACAGAATTACCTATCTCCATAAACCTTCCGCAGTCACAGTTTGGATGACATTCTTCTCCAAAGCTTTTATCATGCTCAGTGCCAAAATCATAAAACACTTCAGTGTCAGAACCACCTGGCTCACCGGCAGGCATTTGCTCTGGAGAACCCGCACGACTCCACCAATTCTTGTCAGCACCATAGTATGAAATTCTTTCACTCCCACCGAATAACTTTTCCCATATCTCTGCACTTTCAATGTCTTTTGGTATACCAGACTTCTCATCCCCTTCAAATACTGTTACGTATAGTTTCTTAGAATCAAGATTAATCTCTTTAGTTAGGAACTCAAAAAACCACTGAATTTGCTCTTGTTTAAAATAATCTCCAAAAGACCAGTTGCCTAGCATTTCAAAATACGTAGTATGTCTATTATCCCCCACCTCCTCTATGTCCTCTGCTCGGAAGCATCTTTGTGAATCCGTAACCCTTTTTCCTTTTGGATGTTCTTTACCCAAGAAATAAGGCAATAGTGGTTGCATACCTGAACTTATAAAAAGAGTTGTGGGGTCGTTCTCTGGCAATAGCGAAACAGATTCAATAACTGCATGTTCGCGCTTTTTGAAGAATTCTAAATATTTTTCCCTTACTTCATCCAACTTCATATTACTAAGATTATAGCACGTGCTATATTTTCGTGCTTTTAACTAATTGCTCTAACTTCTTTATATCGTCTTCAATACTCAAGAGTGCCTTTTTGAAGAAATCGGGGCTTCTAGTGTCAATCCCAATCTCTTTAAAGATATTATCTGGCGACTTACTTCCACCCGCTGACAGAAACTGCTTTATCTGCTTTCCAAAACTCTTATCTTCCTTAAACTTATCATTCATTGCCCTGCTTATAATCTGTCCATATGCATACGCATATACATAGAAAAATCTTCTAAAATGAGACCATGTTACAAAAGCAAGGCCGTCAATCTTTTGCATTTTAAATGACTTGCCAAGATATGCTTTCATATGCTTATTGTGAAGCTCTCCTATTTCATCTGCAGACAAAGAACCTTTAGCTCTAATACCATTATGAAGCTCTGTTTCAAAATTAAATGCAGCGATTTGCCTAAAGATAGTCTGCACATCATTCTGGATTTTGTCGTGAAGGGCTATAACCTTTTCTTTATCACTTAATGTTTCAAAGATCGCACCGAACACTAACTGTTCAAAGAATGTGCTGGCAGTCTCTGCAACAGGTGTAGTATATCCGTCATAGATTACCGGCTGACTCTTACTTAATTCAGAGTGTATTGCATGACCCATCTCATGAGCAAAAGTGAGAAGCGAATTAAAATCATCTGTTTGATTCAAAAGTACAACTGTAGGCACATTTGTAGAAGACGAAGCGTAAGCACCACCTGTCTTTCCTAACCTCGGATATACATCTATCTGCCCTTTTGATAACATCCTATCTAGAATTTCTACATATTCAGAGTCTACCTCCTTTAGGATTGGACGAAGGGTCTTAACAGCATCATCAAAAGATATCTTCTTTTTTGTATTACCAATCTTTGCAGCTCTATCAGAATATTCAAGAGTTTTTAATTTAAGTAGCTTTTTCTTTAGAGCATAAAAACGATTACTTATTTTAAAATTATCAGTAACAGTATTAACAAGACTTATTATACTTTTTTCATTATTTTCATATCCTAAAATAGTTGCGCTATATGGATTTTTAAAACCACGAAGCTCATCACTTATCTTTTTATTTAAAACAACGGCGTTTAGCTCGCTTTCTGCAAAATCACTTACAAGCTCTAATTTCTCTGCTATATCTTTATGAAGTGTTCTTCTGTCTTTAGTGTTAAGGCTTGATATCTTGTTTTGTGCTTCGCCGACAGACATAGTCTTACCTTTAAATTTTACAGTCTTTTTGCTTATAGATTTCTCTACTCCATTTACCCACAAACCATAGCTAGTCAAACTCTTCAGATTCATTATCTTTTCTTCTGGCTCTGTAAGGTCGTATTTACTTGTTTCAAAAGTTTTTTCAAGCAAGTAACGATATTTAGCAAGCTTTTTACTTTTTAGAAATTTTTCTTGAAGTTTCTTTTCTATTTTTCCTAACTTAATCCCAAAGAATAGAGTCTTATTTTCATACTCTGTAAGTTCATTTATTAATTTATTTAGATTAGATTCTGCCTCCAAATCTTTACCATTTATATCTTTCCTATAGTGAAAATACAAAATAGGCTTACTGCCGTCTACAAGCAAAAGCTCTTCATAATCTTGAAGTGCTTTTAGGAGCTTGTCTTCAGTCTTTAAATAATCATCTTTCTTTACATACTTCTTCTCAAAGTCTAGTGAAGCTTTTTTTGTCTTTTCTACATCTTTACGTATCTGTGGGTCAGAAGCTGATTTATAGAATAAGTTCAAATCCCATTTTGTTTTTATTTTTGGCATATTATCTGAAATAACAACACCAGATATATCTGGTGTTGTTATTTTTTATATTTATTTTATCCCTACAACTTTATAATTCATCTTGCCGTTTGGAGTTGTGAATGTAAATGATTCGGCTTTTTTCTTTCCCATCATTGCCTCACCAAGTGGAGATAGGTGAGAGATTTTTCTTTCTTGCATATTAGCTTCCTCACTTCCAACAATAGTATAGCTTCTTGTTTCTTTCTCACCCTCTTTCTGTATTTCAACCTCAGTACCAAGTGACACAGTGTCACCGCTTTTTTGTGCAACGATTTTTGCTGACTTAAGGATAGACTCAAGTTTACTTATCCTGTCTTCTGTAGCAGCTTGAAGATCTCTAGCTTCATGATATTCTGCATTCTCTGAGATGTCACCTAGTGAGCGAGCATACTCTAGGTTCTCTGCAATCTCTTTTCTGCGAGTTGTCTTAAGAAAATCAAGCTCCTCTTGAAGCTCGTCAAATTTCTCTTTAGTTAAGAATTCATTTTCTATTGTCATGTTGCATATATTTTATATCATCTAAAATAAGAGTCAAGCTTGATATTTATTTTAAATACTCAGGAGTATTTATTGCCATCCATTCAAACAGTTGTCGCATTATATATAGTGCGCCGATTGTATTACTTTGCTTTCCTTTTTCCATTATAACAGCAAAAGCATACTTTGGATTATCATACGGGAAGAAACCTACCACGAGAGAGTTCACATATGTCTTAGTAGTACCGAGCTGTGCTGTACCTGTCTTTGCAGCAATCTTTACCTGAGGGATATACAGACCTTTTGCTGTACCATCAGTCACAGCTTGGCGCATACCTTCCCTTACTGTAGGATAATGTTTCTTACGCACCGACGCTCTATCTGACTGCCCTCCGCCGTCTAACAGTAAGGTCGGCTTATAAAGTTTACCTCCATTTGCTATAGCTGCCACTGCACGTGAAAGCTGAAGCGCTGTCACTTGGAAACCATATTGCCCAATAGCAGTATGGTATGTGTCGCCAACTCGCCACTCCTCTCCATCAAAGTTTTCTTCTTTCCACTCTGGGTTTGGAATAACTCCAATTTTTTCTTCTAAAACTTCATCATATATATCTGTCTTCTCCCCAAAGCCAAACATCCGCATATACTTTTCAATATTCTTAATACCTAATCCTTTTTGGCCCTCAAACCCACCACCAACTTCATAAAAATAAACATTAGAAGAAACGGCAATGGCATCTCTCATGTCTACATACCCATGTGCTTTCCAGTCTACAAACACAGACTCTTTATCAGGGAAATACGGATTCGGTATAGATATTGAACCAGTACTCAAGATTTGTTTTTCTGGTGTAATAAGCTTTTCATTAAGAGCACCTAAAGATACAAAAAGTTTTACAGTAGAGCCTGGAGTATATAGACCTGACGTTGTTCTGTTGAGGTATGGATTATTTTTGTCTTGTGCGTATTGCGTTATTTTTTCTTTTGGTTCACCATCTGAGAGTACTTGTGAACTATACTCAGGAAAACTTGCCATAGACAAAACCTCTCCATTGTTTATGTCTACAATCACGCCCGCACCTCCATCAAACCCAACCTCACCTGCTAAACTTTCTATAAATTCATACATTTTGTTTTGTACTTTTGCATCAATAGACAAAATAATATTTCCTCCATCTTTTGATGGAAACGTAGTGCTTTCTGACTGCACCTCCATAAGTGCATCAGTTTCTATTATCTTAAGGCCAGAAGTACCATTTAATGTTTCATTATATAATTTCTCAATACCAGCTTTAGGAATAAATTCTTCTTGATAATACACACCCGAATCATCTTTAAGAGGGTAGCTCACATACCCAAGTGTATGTGAAAGTCCGTTGAGCTCAATATATTTCCTACGAGAGAAATCATCCTCTTCACTCTTTGCATTCCATATTAGTTCAGTGTTGTTTCTGTCATATACAACACCACGATCTGCAAAAATAATAGAGTTATCTAATCTATTCCTTTCACTAATAGATGCGAAGTTTTTACCTTGATCTATCTGCAAGTCCCAAATCTTCCACCCAAACACGACGATTATAATAAAAAAGACTATTACAACAACAGAAAGCGAGAATCTTGATATCGGCCGCTCTATTCTTCCTTCAAACTGATCTGTATTGAATTCGGGTAAGTTTGTAGAATCAATAAAAATCTCATCGGGCTCTATCTCCCTATTCTTTATAGAATTTCTTCTAGATATTTTTCTTATCTGTCTAAATATCATAGAACATTAATTTCTTTTTAAGAAAATACGAAAGAATAAAAAATACTATAGCCCCTATAGTGAACAAGAATTCTATATTATAAAAACTTGGCACTGATGCACCATATAGTACATCTGCAAAGATTCCCCAAAGTATTATCTCGTAAGCTCTAAACTTAAACAAAAAACCTATAGCAACAATTGCCGTAACCCACCACGACAAAAACAATATACTTCCCAACATTAGAATGTTAAAAATGACTCTCAAAACCATAATAAGAGTATTGTACCATAACCCCTAAATACCTCATTTCAGTATGAAATGAGGTATTTAGGGTGTTTTTACCACCTGTACCCATTTTATGTCATTCATATTGACTGGGTTTTTGAAGAGGATTGTAGTAAACGGACTAGAAGGATTTGCTTCTATCTCCTCCACTACTGCAAAGAGTTTAGTGTCTATACCCGGCATCGTTACTACATCCCCTTTCTCTACTTCAGTCCCGCGCGGAAGTTCTACTATAAAATTCCCTCCTCCTCGTCCCTTAGCATTTGCGGAAATATTTTGTAGACCTATAGAGACTTGAGTTATCTCACCTGGAGATGAAAACAAAACAGCAGTAGATGTATTTTTATTTACTTCACTTATCTTACCTATAAATACATCTCCCTGCACAAAGACACTGTCGCCTTTTTGTATACCAGAATTTTTACCTATGTCTATAATAAAAGTATCATAAGGTGATACATTTGGTCGTGCTAATACAGCACCTAATACCGCGTCATCTTTGTCAAAAGTTTTTCTACCCAACAATTCTTTTAGAGAGTCATTTTCTTGACTTAGAAAGTTAAACTCTAAAAGTTTAAACTCTGTTTCTTCTATCTTTGTTTTTAGATTATCATTTTCAAATATAAGTGAGCGCTTTGAACGAAGTAATTGTGATGAATTTACCACACCCTCTACAGAAGAGTTTTTAGCCTTCCAGAACGGCGAGCTAACAGACTGCAGTGAGCTCGTAAAAGTATTTGGGAAAAGTATTCGTATCACTACTATAATTACAACAACTAATAAAACCACTACAAAAGCTTTTGTGAATAATCCTTCTTTCTTTTCTTTATGATGTAGGAGATAATTGCTCATCGTCTGATGCTATAAGTACTTCTTCATACGCCTCTATATCCTCTAGTATTACCCCTGTACCGCGTACCACGGCTGTCAGAGGATCGTCTGACACATATACAGGAAACTGCAGCATTTCGCTCAAAAGCTCTGGTATGCCGTTTATGAGAGCTCCTCCACCGACTATAAAAGCTCCTCTCTGCATTACGTCTGAGAGTACTTCAGGTGGTGTCGTCTCTAACACTTCCCTCGCTGCGTCAATAATATGATCTACTGAGTTTGAAATAGCTTCGCGAATGTCAGAGTCAGTAATAACCACCTCACGAGGAAGCCCTGTCACTAAGTCTCGCCCTCTCACCGTAGACTCAATAGGCTCATGTCCTTCTATCACAGAACACGCTGCTATCTTAAGGTCTTCCGCTGTCTTCTCCCCTATCAAAATCTTAAACTCATTTCGTATATAAAATATAATGTCAGAGTTAAATTTATCCCCTGCTATACGCACATTCTTTGATCGCACAATACCGTTGAGTGAAACCACTGCAATATCAGAAGTTCCTCCACCAATATCAATAATCATATTACCTATCGGTTCACGCACTGGAAGTCGTATGCCAATAGTCGCAGCCATTGGTTCTTCTACTATATGTACTTCACGTGCTCCAGCATTACGAGCTGCATCACGCACCGCCCTTGTCTCCACTGAAGTAATACCAGAAGGTACACCTATAACAACGCGCGGGCGCAAAAACTTCTTCAAATGAGTTTGTGCTTTGTTTATCAAGTAAGAAAGCATTTCTTCCGTCACTTCAAAGTCTGAGATCACTCCGTCTACAAGTGGACGTACAGCTACAATATGCCCTGGAGTTCTCCCGAGCATTTCTTTTGCTTGTGTACCCACAGCGACAACACGCCCTGTCTTTTGGTTGACGGCAACTACTGATGGTTCGTTTATAACAATCCCCCTCCCTCTTAAATATACAAGTGTGTTTGCTGTTCCTAAATCAATCCCTATATCGTTTGAGAAAAGTCTGTAAAATTTATCAAAATATTTTCTTATTTTACTTCGCATAATTTAAATAGTTCGTCTTGCGTCATATCTTTAGTCGCCCCAGTCGCCCTGTCTGTAAATTCAAATTTACCACTATCCTTATTTCTATCTGATACAACAATCCTATATGGTATACCAAACAGGTCACTATCTGCAAACTTTTGCCCAGCCTGTGCATCCCTATCGTCATATAAGACCTCAATACCAGTATCTACTAGGCTTTTATAAAGCTCGGTTGCATCCGTCAAACCTACTAAATGCACCTTAAATGGCGCTATAGATTCTGGCCAGATTATACCCTTCTCATCGGAAAGCGCTTCAACCACAGTACCCATTATACGTCCAAGCCCTATACCGTAGCTTCCCATTACTGGCGTACTATTCTTCCCTTCTTCATTTTTATATACAAGACTTTCTGCCTCTGCAAAGCGAGTTCCAAGTGAAAAAATATTTCCTACTTCAATAGACTTTTTCTCTACAAGCTTATCTTTCTCTAGACCTACTTCGTTCAATACTTCATCTGTAAACACTTCTTTGTTTACAGCAATCTTTTTTTCTTCATCTACATATATTGTATCTTCACCTGCATCTGAAAGTGTCTGAAATTCATCACTAAATTTAGAAAATGATCCACCACTAGCAAATGTTCTATATGTTATATCTCCAAGCCCTACTCTCTCAAATACTTTTCCATAAGCTTCCGCTGCTTTCTCATAAAACTCTTTATGTTCCTTGTCACTCCTAGAAAAAGAATACATATCTTTCATTAGAAATTCTCGTCCACGCATAATACCACTTTTGGCACGAAGCTCGTTTCTAAACTTAGTCTGTATCTGATATGGATATATCGGTAAATCTTTATATGAATTGATATGATTTGTAAGAAGTTTTGCAAGAGGTTCTTCATGAGTATTTGCAATACCTATTTCATTTCCACTTTTTAATTCTGTTTTAAACCAATTATCAACCACTTTATCATCCCATCTTTCGCTTGCTTTCCAGATTGCAGGATCTTGAAGTGTTGTAAGCAGCATCTCCTGCCCGCCGATTGCATTCATTTCTTTTCTTATGATATTTCCTATTTTATTTAGAACCCTAAGACCAAGAGGTAAATAAGTATATACTCCCGCCATTTCTTTATGAATAAACCCACCACGTATAAGTAGTTGAGCATTTAAAGACACCTCATCAGAAGGCGCCTCCTTTCTTGTCTTTGTAAATAGTTTACTCTGTAACATCCCTTTATATTACAGGAAATGTTAAAAACGGTCAAAAACTAAACTTCTAGTTTTTTTGACTCTTCTTTACTTTATCAAGTATTTCCGAAACCACATGTTGAGACTTTATAATATAGTCATTTGCACCAAGCTTAATACCTCTTTTTATATCTTCGTCACTTCCAAGCATTGTAAGCGTTATTACAGGTATGTCTTTTGTTATAGGAGACTTTTTTAACTCTTCAAGTACTTCAAAACTGCCCTCACTTGGAGTAAGTAAATCAAGAAATACCAAATCTGGTTTTTTAGACTGTACCAACTTAATACCTTCTTTACCATTATCTACCTCTAATACCTCAAAACCAACCTCTTTAAGTTCTTCATTTACAACTTTTAATAATTCTTTGTCATTTTCAATAAATAAGATCTTTGGTTTACTCATAATATTTTATCCAATATTAATTACCTTTAAAACAATTTAATAATATCACTATAGGTGACAACCAACATTAGAAGTATGAGAAGTACAAAACCAATTCCATTTACTGTATTTACTATCTTAGGTTTTATTGCTGATTTTTTAATTGCTTCTATTGCTATAACTACGAGTCGTCCGCCGTCTAGAGCTGGAAATGGAAGTAAGTTTATTATTGCCAAATGTATTGAAATAATCGCAGTGAAATTGAGAAGTGCGATGAGCCCGAGTGCTGCAGCATCGCCGACAAGCCCTACTATTCCTACTGGCCCTGCAACTTGAGATAGGTCAGCACTTAGAGTAAATGCACTTACGATAAACCCACCGAGCCCTACCGCAATAAGTACGGTCATCTCTCCTGTAAGCACTACACCTTCTATAATAGCCTTGTGAATAGGAAGCTTCAAAGTCCCTACGGTACCAAGTAATGTCCCTATAGCAGCACGCTCTATATCATCATCCACAATACCGCTCTCTGGCACAACTTCAGCAAGCAAGACCTCACTATTACGCTCATATACAAAAGCTATCTCTTCACCACCGTGGGACGCTATAAATTCAGACACTGTATCAGCGTCTAAGACTTCTACTGCCTCGCTTCGTGTCGCAACACCTAGAAGCTCGTCTCCTGCTTTAAGTCCTCCTTCCATAGCAGGCGATTCATTAAGTACACTTATAACAGTTAATGCTGAGTTTGTAATCTCATACCCTTTATCTACTATGAGGGGATCATTGTCTGAAACTGGCATTCCTATAAGAAATCCAGCTGAAAACAGTATTATCGCAAGAAGCATATTAAAGACAACGCCAGCTACTATTACAAGTGCCTGAATCCTTCTTTTTTTATTTACAAAACTTCTTTTGCTGTCTGGACCCGATATTGATTCCTCATCTGGATTTTCACCAAAAATCTTCACGAAACCACCGAACGGAATCCAGTTTAGAGAATATGTAGTCTCCCCTATTTTCTTACCAAAGATTCTTGGCGGAAATCCAATACCAAATTCATCTACCCTTATTCCTGATTTTTTAGCACTAATAAAATGCCCGAACTCATGTACGAGGATTAAGACTACGAGGACGATTATAAATATAATTATAGACATTAATTTGCGATTTCACCTTCTTTCTTAGCTGACATTGCATCCATCTTAGCATTCTCTTCACCTATTATTTTCTGCATATCTTCTTTCAAGCCAAACTTCTCATCTTCACTGATTTCTTTGTCTTTTTCTTGCTTCTGTATGTCATTCCAAGTATTGTCACGTTCACCTCGCAGTGAAATCCTAGCTGCTTCAAGCTTTTCTTTTACAAGTTTATTTAAAGACTCCCTTACTTCTTCTGTAAGTTCTGGAAAGAATATTCTTAGACCATTTGCATCCACTGATACAGATACACCTAAGTTTGAATTAGTAATAGCTTTTTCAACTTCTGTAACCTGACTTGCATCATACGGTGCAATACGAAGTGTTCGTGCATCTTCCATATTAATACCTGCAACTTGGTTTATAGGAGTTTTAGATCCATATGAATCAACCATCACGCTGTCTAAGAGCGCTGGTGTTGCACGCCCTGTTCTAATACCTGAGAACTCTTCTTTTAAGTGGTTTTGTATGTCTTCTGCCTTTTGTTTTAAGTGTGAAAAATCGTATGTCATATTATATAAGTTATTTTATCTAATTAGAGCTATTATACATTTAAAGCCATGTTTTCCAAAATCATCTTCACAGACGGAGATCTACCTCTTATATAATCCCTAGATTTTTGTATAGCTCCAAACACCTCTACATCCTTCAAACATAAAGGACTGTCCTTTATGTTTTTGTATAAGATTGTTTCTAAATTATTCAAAAACTCAAGAGACTGCTCTTTGTCTTTATTTTCTATAATATCTTGGAGCAATTTGATGCGATTATTCTTTGATGCTTTTATAAAATCATTAGCCAGAGCTCTGTCGTCGTCTAAGATGCTTTTTAATTTTATTATTTCAAATCTAGATTTGAGCGTTGGTAAAAACATCTCAGATGACGAAGTTATTATAAAAAAGTGCACCCCTTTGGCAGGCTCCTCAAAAAGCTTGAGTAATGCGTTTTGTGCCTCTGATGTAATAGAAGAGAAAGCAATTACAAAAATTTGCATATTACCACGCATAGCTTTTCTAGAAGCTTGCATCTGTAAATCTCGCCCATTATCAATACCGAAACTTTCAAACTCATTAAAATAAAAATCCAAGTTTGCCTTAGTCTCTATTTTTAAATCATTCTCAAAGAAATTATACAAATTAGAAATAGCAGTTTTTCTATCTCCTTCTAATGCATAAGCATGATGCAAATTCCCAGTCTTTTTATACGAATCAATTATAGATTTCATGCTTATATTATAGCAAACTCAACACCTCAACGCGTTGAGGTGTTGAAAATAGCTTAAAATAAGCTTTGTTTTTACTTCCCTGCCTGCCGGCAGGCAGGGCCTGGCCAACGGTTGTATAGGATTGGTACGAGAAGGAGTGTAATAATAGAAGCAAATGAAAGTCCAAAGATAATAGCAAATGCGAGTGGGCTCCATAGGTCAGACGCATAAGTAAGAGGTATGATACCAATCACTGTAGTCAAACTCGTAAGTACTATAGGGCGTAGACGTGAAGCAGAACCTTCTATAACTATGTCGCGCAAAGTCATATTGTGAGTTCTGCTATTTTCTTTTCTTAAATTATTGATAACATCAATCAAGATGATTGCATTGTTTACCACGATACCAGAGAGCGCAATGTACCCCATCATAGAAGGGAAAGAAAGCGCTTTACCAGATATTAGAAGTCCTGCAAAAATACCAATAAGAGAGAGCGGTACAATAGCAATAATAAACACAGCATACCTGAACGAATTAAACTGAAGTACAAGTATTGAGACGACAAGAAGCACACCTACAATAAGCGCCACAAACATGTCTTTAAATGATTGATCAACATCTTCTGTCTCTCCTCCTACTTTAAATATTACACCTTCTGCAAGGCCAATTTCACCGACTCTAGCTTTAAACTCTTTTACTATGTCGCCTGCGACTACATCCTTCCCTATCTCACTTGAGACAGACTCGTATCTATTAAGCTCTTCATGACGAATAAGAGCAGGGCTTTTTTCTATTGATGCTGTCGTTAGAGAACCTAAAAGCACAGGGCCGTTTGGCGTCTCTATCTCTATTTGTCTTATGCTGTCCATATTAGTACGTGAAGTGTCGTGAGAAGTTCTATAATTAGCATTTAGATTAAGCTTCACCTCTACGTCTATGTCCTCGCCATCTTTATGAATAGTTGTAGCTGTAGCACCATGTATTGCAGTACGCAAGGTCTGCGCAATAGTACCAAGGTCAAGTCCTACCTCTGCGACTTTTGCTCTATCCACTCGTAGTACAAACTCTATATTATCGCCTAAAATACTTGTCTCTACTTCCCTTGTTCCTTTTATATCTTTAAGCAATCTTTCTCCACCTTCTGCAGCGAGCTCAAGGTCATTAAGATTGTCTCCAAAAAATTGTATAAACACGGGTGCGCCTGTAGGTGGACCTTCGCTTGCTTGAATCAGTCTTACTTCAGCATCTCTAATAACACTAAACTCTTTTCTTAACTCTTCTGAAATTACTGTGCTTGTCTTGCTCTTTTTATCTTTCAAAACTGCTGTGATATTAGCAAGACGTCCGCTTCCTTGCCCACCACCTGCACTTGCGTCATTTGAGAAATTGCTCGATGCACCAACCGTCGTTACAAACGATTCTATGTTCGGACGTGCATAAAGGATTTCTTCTACAGCACGTACAGACAAATCAGTCTGCGCGAGCTCTGTACCTTGTGGTTTTTCTATTTCAACAAATATAAAATCACCATCTTCTTGTGCAAAGAAAATAGTTTTAACTACACCTGTCACAGGAAGCGCAAGAGCCATTATAAAAAGGATTATTAATGTTACGAAGAATATGTTTTCTCTTTTTTTATTTCCTAAAATACTTCTTAAGATTGTTTTATACCAACCCTTAATTTTCGTAGTGTATATTTCCTGCTTCTCTTCAAACTGACTTACACCACGACGCTTTAGCATTTTTGCTGATATTAGTGGAATAATCCCAAGCGCTACAAACAGTGACGCAATTAACACAAATATAATAGTAAACGGAATCGCAGCTATGAACTCTCCTGTAACACCTGATATAAAGAAAAGTGGTGCAAATACAGCGATGGTCGTCATCGTACCGGATGTCAAAGGCCAATGGAATTCTTTTATGGTCTTACGTGCTGCATCTTTACCAATTAGACCATCGCGCATATTTGTATGCGTACCCTCCGTCACCACTATCGCAGAATCCACCAAAATACCAACAGCCAGTATTAGTGCAAAGAGACTAACAAAATTAATAGTGTTTCCAGTTATTTGGAGCCCCACAAAACCAATAAGAAATGAAAGTGGTATAGCAAGTCCTGCAATAAGTGCCTCACGCCAACCTATCGCGATAAATAAAATAACCATAACAAGCGCTATAGTTTGTAGTCCAGTAAGTGATAGTGTACGAAGGTCGTCTGTTACAAGCTCTCCAGTGTCTAGCGCTACAAGGACCGTAGTATCTATAAGCACGCTATCATTCTGCAGCTCTGTAAGCTTTTCTCTAACACTTTTTGCGATTTTGGTAATATCTCCACCACTCTTTTTAAACACTGACAGTGTCACCGCCTGCTCTGATGGTGCTCCGTCAACGCTAATTCTTGAAAATGTAGCTGTCTTGCTTACTCCATCTGACACAAAAGCTACATCACGTACATACACTGGCTGTCCATCTGTAGCACCTATTACCATATTTTCTATTTCTGAAGTCTTTTCTATTTCCCCCTGAAACTTAACGGAGTATTCTATACCGTCTAAAGTAATACCACCTATAGGAAGTGAGGTATTTGAAAGTGAGAGTGCACGCACCACATCTACGAGTCGCATACCAAACTTATGTAATTGCTTTTTATTTACAACAACCTGAACCTCTCTTTCTTGTATTCCACTTTTTATTATTTTAGAGACTCCTTTTACGCTTTTAAGTTCATCTACTGTGTCTTCCGCAAGTTCTATAAACTTTGTTATAGGCAAATCACTTGCTATAGACACAAGCATTATCGGCTGGTCTACAAAGTTTACCTCAGAGACGAAAGGATCTTCTGAATCTGTTGGTAATTCTCTTTTTATCTTTTCTACTTCATCTTTTACTTCCCTTACAGAATCATCAATATCCGCACTAGCATTGAATTCTGCTATCACCACAGACACACCTTCGCGCGACACTGAAGTTATTTTATTAAGCTCATCTAAATTATTATTAAGCGCTTCTTCTACTTCGTCTGTGACAAGCTCTTCTACATCTTCCGCTCCTGCTCCTGGGAATATTGTAGTTACAATAGCAATAGGTATTTGTACTTCAGGTGATGATTCTTTTGGGATTATAATAACTGAAAACACACCAAAGAAAACAAGCGCTATTATGAGTAGCAAGCTGAAGCTTGATTTCTTTAAGAAAAAATTCCAGATATTTAACATAAGCTATTTTATTACAACCTCTTGTCCTCTTTGAAGACCTCTTGCATCAAGGACTATTTCCATATCAGATGTGATACCAGAGAAGACGATTATCCCACTTCCTACAATAGAACCTACTGCTACTTTATGTTGAGTAAGCATATTAAGTTCATCTAAAGTAAAGACGAAGATGCCGTCTGTTGTTATCTTCAAAGCAGAAATCGGTACTATAATCTCTTTTGTACTATCGTCTGCTACAAAAGAACGCTCTATTTCAAGCTCTACTGACTCACCTTCTATAAAACTGTTACCAGAATCTACTATAGCTATTTTTACTTCTATTTTTTTAGTTTTTTTATCCAGTGCTGGAGCAACTTCAGATACAATTCCTTCAAATCTATTTTCTATAATAGCTTTTGCACCTGTATTTATATTTCTCTTATCGTCCTCTGTTATAAATGCTGTTACTTCAAGTGCGTCACTATTTGAGACAATAACTGCTGATTCAAACACTGATACGAAATCTCCTTTTTCTATATCAATATCATTTATAGTTCCAAATATAGGAGACCGTACTATTGTCTTTTCAAGTCCTGCTCGTGCTTGTCGCAAGGCACCTTGTGCTTGCTTGAGAGAAGCTTGTGCTACAAGTACGTCTTCCTCGCGTCCACCTGCAAAACCTTCTTCTTTCTGTTTCTTTGCAATATCATAGCTGGCAATCT
>JABGQE010000019.1 GCA_018648925.1 bacterium
TCTGCTTCTTGCTTAGACTTCCCTTCTCCCTCTCCTGCTTTTTCATCACCCAAGTACACACCAACTACAAAGTTTTTAGCGTGGTCTGGCCCTACTTCCTGCACTGTTTTGTATTGTGGAGTAATGCTCATCTTCTCCTGAGCTACCTCTTGGAAGCGACTCTTAGCATCTTGCCATAGCCCCTTTTCTACTATTTCATCAGTGAGTGGTAATAAGTTTTTTGCTATAAAATCTTTTGCATTTTCATATCCACCATCAAGATAAAGTGCACCGACAAATGACTCAAAAGTATTTGCGAGTATATATTGTCTTGCGCGCCCTGTGTCTTTTGCTTCTCCTTTTGAAAGCAGTAAGAAATCATTCATACCGAGCCCGCCGGCAACATTTGAAAGTGTAATAGTGTTAACAAGCGCTGCTCTGTATGAAGTCAGATCCCCTTCTGGCTTTTTAGGATACTTTGCAAAAAGAAATTCTGTGACCACAAGCTCGAGCACCGCGTCTCCCAAGAATTCTAACCGTTCATTATGATTCATCTTAAGACCTTTGTTCTCATTTAAATATGAGCGATGCAAAAATGCCTGCATAAGCAAGTCTTTGTCTTTAAAAGTGATATTTAATTTTTCTTCAAATTTTGAAAAATCCATATTATTTCTTAAGTAATATATTTACTGCCTTTGTTACTATCGGCAAAATATCATCATAAAAGTTAAGTTCTGCAATGTCTTCTAGTTTGAACCATTTAGCATCATCAAGCCCACCCTTCTCTGCAAGCTTTAGTTCTGTAAATTTTGATTCTGCCAAAAAGTATACGACTTGTTTTCTCATTTTACCAATCTCTGGATCAGATGCTATGTATTCATTTTCTCCAAGCTTATCTTTGATTTCAATTTTTATACCAAGCTCTTCTTTTATCTTTTTTGCTGTACCTTTTTCTGTGTCATCTTTCTCATCTATGCCACCTTTTGATAGTGTCCAGTGCCCAAACACATCGTGCACCAAAGCAAGCTGAATATCATCACCGTCTTTTGCATATATTACAGCACCACCAAGCCTCTTAATAGGCATTTTCTCATACGGTACATCTTCTATCTTCTTTTTAGTTTTCTTTTTAGAGACTTCGTCTTTACCTGGTTCACCCATCTCTTTATACACTGCTCCGAGTACTCCGTTTACAAATCGCCCACTGCTTTCCCCGCCGAAAGTCTTAGCAAGTTCTATAGCTTCGTTTATAGCTACCTTTGCAGGTACTTCCTTTCTATCTGCGAATAAAAGCTCAAACAAGCCTATTCTTAAGATATTTCTATCAACAATTGAGATCTTATCAATAGGCCATTCTGGTGCTGCCTTTTCTATGATATCGTCTATGTCTTTTCTCTTTTCAAGAATATTATCCAACAGCTCCTGTACAAAAGAAAAATCACCCATACCAGGGGCGAATTCTTCAGTGTTCCGCAAGAGTGCGGTTTTAGTATCTTTTATTTTTGTTTTTCCACTGACAAGACCATTGAAATCTAATTCAAACAATGTCTGCATTACTATTGATCTAGAAAGGTGCCTATTCATATATTAATATCTTACAATACTAACATTTTATATATTAAATTTAAAACTATTTCTTGGATAACTCTGCCGCATTAAGAACCTTGTCTTCTATTTGCTCAGGTTCTGGTGTTGCTTCTTCTCCTCGTGCTTTAGCTTTTGCCTTTGCTTTTTCTTGTTTCTTTTCAATTTTAGCTGCCATATCTACCACTACTCTACCTCTGTATCTACCGCAAGATGCACACATAGTGTGACGCTTTGTAGGAGATTTACAGTCTGGACATGAAGAAAGACGCGGCTCTTTTAGCGCGTGATGTGACCGCCTATTGGCAGTGTGGCTTCTTGTATGTCTCATCCTTACTGTCATATAAAGAGTACTATACCAAAAACTACCATTTTTGGCAAATCCTAGAGCTTTTTGAGGAAACTACGCCTATGGATATTACAGAGACCATGCTCTTTTATCATCTCATAATGTACTTTTGTCCCATATCCTTTATGCTTTTCAAAATTATACTCTGGGTATTTTTTAGCAAGTTTTACTATATACCTGTCTCTACTTACTTTCGCTACTATTGAGGCTAGTGATATCACAGGCTCTTTCTCATCCCCTTTTATGATAGTCTCCTGATTTTCAAACTCATAAGGCGCTTTCAGATTACCATCAAGAAGCACCAGACACTCCTGTGGCTTTAATTTAAATCCAGTAAAGATTTTCTCAATCGCTATATTTATCGCAGGTACGATACCTTTAGTATCTATTACTTTATTACTTGAAAACGCTACTGAACTTTTAAGTGGTAGCTTTTGAATATTTTCAAACCATTCTTCCCTTTTCTTTTCACTTAATTTTTTAGAATCTCGTCCGGCAAGAGTATCTTTGCTTTCTTTCTTAAATTTTTCATATTCATCATACTCAAAAAGCACAGCACCCACTGATACTGGACCAGCGAGAGGTCCTCGCCCCGCTTCATCTATTCCTATAACGTATTTGTATTCCACCCAACAAGTATATCATTTACTGCTGATGTACGGACTTGACACGTTTGATATAATATAAGAATAAATAAGCTAAAATAAATATATGAAATTCCCTATCATTGTATTAATAATAATCGTAATTGGAGTAGGCTTTCTTTTCTATAAAAGTAGGGGTCAATTCCCTATCCCCGAAGGTGACAGTGTAGAAGTTTTTGTAGAAGAAGAAAGTCAAGGGTTACCTAAAATTACAGATGAACAAAAAAATATATTGGAGTCTAAAGAAAATAATATGAATAAATCATCAAGAACAATATTAGAGACAGATGGTATACAACATTCTATACCATTAAATGAAATCCTCTCTGGTGGGCCTGGTAAAGACGGCATACCGTCAATTGATAATCCGAAATTTATTTCTGTAAAAGATGCTGATGAATATTTAAAAGATACTGACGTGGGGCTTGGGCTTGTATTAAATGGTGTTGAGAGATTCTATCCTTACCAAGTGCTCGTATGGCATGAGATAGTAAATGACAATATTGCAAACGAAAGAGTGCTTGTAACATACTGCCCACTTTGTGCGACAGGTATCGTATTTGACCCTAAGGTAGGTGGAGTGCCACAAGAGTTTGGAGTATCAGGAAAACTCTGGCAGTCAAACTTGCTTATGTACAACAGAACAGCAATTGAAGAGGATGAATCGCTCTGGTCACAAGTCCTAGGTGAAGCAGTGCTTGGCGTATCAACAGGACAGAAGTTAAAGGTGCTTCCTGCAGACACAGTACAATACGGGCCATGGAAAAAAGCCCATCCAAATACTGAAATACTCTCACGCGAAACTGGAGCCATAAGGAGCTACGGCCGTGATCCATATGGCGACTACTATACAGACGAATCAGTAAGCTTTGGAGCTACATTTAACGACGACAGACTACATCCTAAAGCGTTTGTATTAGGGATTGAGATTGACAGCGAGTTCAAAGCGTATCATCAAGATGCACTGAAAGTTGGTAATACAAAAGATACTTTCGCTGGTAAAAATATAGAAATCAACAGAGATGAAGCTGGTATTGTAGAGATGACAAGCGACAGTGAACCAATACCGCATATAGATGGCTTTTGGTTCTCATGGCTTGCAGTACACCCCGAAACAGAATTATTAAAATAACAGCGCGGGAGAAGAGCGCAGAAAATTATGAAAGCAATTATAACTATAGTAATTATATTAGTAATAGGAGGAGGTTTTCTTATATTACGGAATGGAGATACTGGAGAAATTACCGCAGTAGAAGATAAGGCATCTGAGGAAACTAAATACGATAAAGTGCCAGACCTTAGTTTTGTAGACTACGAAGGAAATTCATTCAAATTAAGTGATCTTCAAGGAAAACCTCACGTGATAAATTCATGGGCAGTATGGTGTCCTTTCTGTAGAGCTGAGCTTGAAGACTTTGCATTACTGCAAGAAGAGTTTGGTGATGAGATTACAGTCGTAGCAATAGACAGACAAGAATCTCTTGAAAAGGCAAAAGGCTTTACAGATGAGATAAGTGTTACAGAGAGAATGACATTTTTATTAGACTCAAAAGATGCATTTTATAAAAGCATCGGTGGATTCTCTATGCCAGAGACTATATTTGTAGATGCAGACGGAAATATAATGGTACACAAAAGAGGTCCAATGGCACTTGATGAAATGCGAGAAAAAATGAACGCTATTATTAATAACTAAAATATTATGTTTGAGACAATAAGTATAGGATTTTTATTATCATCTTTCTTTGCAGGACTTCTTACATTTCTTGCACCTTGTACGCTACCGCTTGTACCTGCGTATTTAGGGTTTATAAGTGGAGTATCTGAGGAAGATGCACAAGACCCTGAGAAAGGAAAAGCTGCGCGTAAAAAAATATTCCGAAACGGTGTATTTTTTATCTTAGGATTTGCATTAGTGTTTATAATCTTCGGCACCTTAGCTGGACTCTTTGGTCAAGCTCTTGCACCATTTAGACTTTGGTTTGGGCGTGTTGGTGGAGGGCTTGTGATAATCTTCGGACTCTTTATGCTTGGAGCATTTAATCTAAACTTCCTTCAAAGAGAGAGACGTTTCAAAATACCTAAATGGCTCACCATCGGTAAGTCATCAAGCTCGTTTGTCATAGGAGGAGCATTTGCATTTGGATGGACACCCTGTGTTGGCCCTATACTTGGCTCAATCCTCTTACTTGCATCTACTACTACGACAGCCATACAAGGCGCTATAATGCTCACTGTCTTCTCTCTAGGGCTTGCTATACCGTTTCTAGCGATAGCGCTAGGCTTCTCTCACGCCACACAATACATAACCAAACTTTCCAAATACCTCAAAGTAGTTTCATATATCGGAGGAGTATTCTTGATAATATTAGGACTCTTGCTCGTGACGGACAACTTCAGTTTAACAGTCCAATACGGTTATCAATTCTTTGACTTCATAAATTACGACGGACTACTAAACTTCCTGTAGAATTAAATCCTACCTCTTAGACGTGACGCTTCTATTATTCTACCCACCCCAAGTGCAAATGCTGCGTCGCGAAGTGGTATGTCTTTTTCTTTTGCTAGCTTCCATATATCTGTAAACGCTTTTACCATAATTGGTTTTAGTCTTTCTTGTACATCTTCCTCACTCCAATAAAATCCGTTTCTGTTTTGTGTCCATTCAAAATACGAAGTGGTTACACCTCCTGCATTTGCAAGCACGTCTGGAATAATAGTTACTCCCATATCTTTCAGCATCTCATCTGCCTCTGGTGTTGTGGGTCCGTTTGCAAGCTCAAGGATTATTTTTGCTTTCACATCTTTTGCATTATTTTTATTTATCACTCCATCAAGCGCAGCTGGGACAAGTATGTCACATTCTGTTGTTATGACATCTCCATTTTTTATAATTTTTGCATTGTCTCTTTCTAGCTTTTCTAAATCACATACAGTACCTTCACAATACATATGAGTAAGATCATCCCCCTCATGCTTCACTTTGCTCGCATGCTCTGGATCAATACCTCTGCTACTGTGCACTCCGCCTTTACTGTCAGATATTGCAACTATTGTATAACCCATATAGTGCAAAATCTTTGCTATGTTGCTTCCTGCATTACCAAACCCTTGTATAGCGACTGTCAGGTCTTTCTTTTTAGGATGGATTGTGTCTACGAACTCTTGTAGTACATATGCGCCACCTTGTGCCGTAGCAGTACCCCTCCCCGCACTTCCACCAAGCTCTATTGGTTTACCTGTAATAACTCCCGCTTCGCTCTTACCTTTTGTCTTTTCATATTCATCCAGCATAATACCCATTATTTCTGGATTAGTTTGCACATCTGGCGCTGGAATGTCTTTGTCTACCCCTATATCCTCTACAAAAGCTCCTATGAATGCACGCGCCACCTTTTCAACATCATCCTTACTCATATGTTTTGGGTTAAACTGTACGCCTCCTTTGGCACCACCAAATGGTATGTTTACCACTGCACACTTTATGGCCATCGCTGCGGAAAGCGCTTTCACTTCATCTATGTCAGCATCCTGATGAAAACGTATACCCCCTTTATACGGTCCACGTGCATTACTAAACTGCACACGGTATGCATTGAGTTCTTTCTCTCCACTCTCAAGCTCTACTTTAATCTTTTTCTCTATAGTATTCTCTGGCTCTTTTAAAATACCAGCTTCTTTGTCTGAAAGCTCTAGTATAGAAATTGCTTTATCTAAATTCTCTAAATAATTTTCAAATGGTGTATTCATATTCTTATAATAACATAGGTGTCAAGCGTCTTTATCTTTTTGCTAAAATACTTTTCTTATATGTATCAAGATGGTTGAGTGCGATACCTGTACCTTTGGCTACACAAAATGCAGCTTCGTCTGCAAGGACGGCTTTTACGCCCGTGCGTCTAAAGACGAGGTCTGGGAAATTACGAAGTTGTGACGTGCCACCTGTTGTAATTATTCCTTGGTCTATAATATCTGCTGAAAGTTCAGGAGGTGTCTCCTGCAAGACTGTTTTTATAGCCTTTATCATTTCTTTAAGCTCTCTTCCGATTGCTTTTACAACTTCATTTGTTTTTACTTCTGCAGAACGCGGAAGTCCTGTAAGAAAATCCCGTCCTTTTATTGTCATTGTTATATCTTCTTCTACCACTACTGCTGAACCTACTTTTATCTTTATATCTTCTGCTGTCTTGTCACCAATAGCCAAGTTAAATGTTCTTTTTATATAATCCGCAATTGCTCTATCTATCCTATTGCCAGCACACTTTACAGAAGTAGACGCTACGATACCACCAAGCGAGATTACAGCCACATCGATAGTTCCTCCTCCGCAATCTACTATCATATGTCCTCGTGCTTCATGTATTGGAATACCCGCGCCTATTGCCGCTAGTATCGGCTCTTTAACCACATAAACGCTTTTCGCTCCTGCTTTCATTGTTGCTTCTATCACTGCACGCTTTTCTGTAGAAGTTACTCCAGCGGGGACGGATATCATAACTTCCGGCTTAAACAAATTCCATTTACCAAGAGATTTTCTCATATAGTATCGTATCATCGCTTCTGTCACCCGATAGTCCGCTATTACTCCGTCTTTCATCGGGCGGTATGCGATTATATTATCTGGCGTCCTTCCTATCATTTCTTTTGCATCATTCCCTACTGCCAATATTTTATTGTCTTGCTCAGACACAGCAACAACAGAAGGTTCGTTTAAAACCACACCCTTACCAGGCACAAAAACAAGTGTGTATGTTGTCCCTAAATCTATTCCTAGTTTTGGTGTTAAAAATGACATTATATTTTAATTCTTTTTATATCTACCCCTATTTCACTCAAACGCTCTTCTATACGCTCATATCCTCTGTCAATATATCTTGTATTATTTATAACTGACTCACCTTTTGCTACAATCGCTGCCATAAAGAATGCGAACTCCGCACGGAGGTCTGGGCCAACGAGCTCCTTTCCTTTAAGTTGTTTTGGGCCTTTTATCATTACTCTATGCGGGTCCCACATAGTAATATTTGCACCCATCTCTACCAAGTCATTAGTATAATTTAAACGCCCCTCAAAGATAGTTTCAAACAAAAGACTCTCCCCACTAACTTGTGTCAGATATATTGCCATTGGCGACTGTAAATCTGTTGGAAATCCTGGGTATTCATGTGTCTTTATATCAATACATTTAAAATCTTTATTTTTTATTTTTCCATTTCCTACAATCGCAACACTATTCCTTTTTTCAATTACTGGTACACCTGAATCTTTCAATACATTTATTAAAACTTTAATATGTTCTGGACTACAATCTGTTATCTCTAAGTTGTCACCTGCAACAGCCCCTAGTATTAAGAAGCTTCCGGCTTCTATCCTATCAGGTAAAGTTTTATAAACTTTCTCTCCAGCTTTTAAAAGTGCTCCTCCTATTATTTCAATAGTTGGAGTACCGGCGCCCTTTATCTTTGCTCCACAGGAATTAAGAAAATCTGCAATGTCTTTTATTTCAGGTTCAAGTGCACAATTCTTAAGCGTTGTCTTACCTTTTGCTAATACTGCTGCGAGCATTATAGTCTCTGTGGCAACATGACTCATCTTAGGGAAAAATATTTCTGCACCTTTTAACTTCTTACCTTTTGCTACAGAGATTATATACATCTCGTCTTTCTCTTTTATTTGTGCGCCCATCTTTTCAAATGCATTCAGATAAATATCTATTGGCCTTTCACCAATAACGCACCCTCCTGGGTGTGGGAAGCTTACTTTTCCGTATCTAGCAAGTATTGGACCAGTAAGTGCTATAGACCCACGCATCTTTTTTGAGATTTCTTCGTCTAGTGTTGTTGATTTAACTTTGTCTGTTTTGACACAATACTTCTTCTTACCTATTTTTTCTACAGTAGCTCCAAGTTTTTCCAAAAGCATATTAATACTTTCTACATCTTTTAAATCTGGAACATTTGATATGCAAAATTTATCTTTAAATAAAATAGAAGATGCAAGTGCTGGAAGTACTGCATTTTTAGCACCAGAAACAGCGATTTTACCACCAAGGCTCTTCTTGCCACCTAGTCCCTTAATGATAAATTTATCTTTAGTTTCCCCTTTCATCGCATAATTGTACTGGTTTTAGGGGCTTTTTACAAATCTATGACTTATTGGCTTTTCTCTGATATTCTGTACCTATGCAACTGATTAATGTAATCCCAATAGCACGCAGTATAGGTATGGAATCCCTTACTTATTTCTCTCTTAAACCTCTTAAAGAAGGTTTGGTGGTCTTTGTACCACTTCGCAAAAAAGAAGTCCCAGCTATAGTACTCTCTAGCCAAGACATTACCGACATGAAGACGCAAATCAGAAGTGCAGGCTTTGCACTCAAGAAGATTGAAAATAAAAAGACACAAATGTTACTGCTTCCCGAGTTTGTATCAGCTACACGAATTACTGCAGATTATTTTGCCACGACTACAGGAGCAATCCTCCATTCTACAGTACCAAGCGCGATCTGGAATGACATCGGAAAAGCAAAATCATCAAGCGCAAAAGTTGTAACAAAAAAATCATTAACCTCAAGAAGAGTGATACTTCAATCTGAAATAAATGACCGTTTTGGAAGTTATAAGTCTCTTGTGCGTGAAGAGTTTGCAAAGAAGTCTTCTGTATTTCTTTTAGTGCCTACAATCCAAGATGCAGAGAAAGCCAAAGGGTTTCTGCAAAAAGGTGTAGAAAATTATACATTTGTACTACACAGTAAGCTTAGCAAAAAAGAAATCCTAACGCGTTGGAAGAATGCTTTAAAAAGTGAGCACCCAGTACTTATCATAGCTACTGGTTCGTTCTTATCAATCCCTAGGCTTGACCTTAGTACGATTATTATTGAAAGAGAGAATTCTAGGAGCTATAAGCAATTTAATAGACCGTTTATGGATATGCGCATACTTGCAGAAAATCTAGCAAAAGAAAGAAAGATCAGAATCATTTTCGGCGATTTACCACTTTCAATAGATACAATGTGGCGATACAAAGAAAACGAACTTGATGAACTCTCCCCTCCTAGACTTCGCACTCTGAGAGAAGCCTCTCAAACACTTGTAGATATGAAAGACAAGAAGCACCAGAAAGCTGGTAAATTTGAAGCAGTGAGTAATGAACTTAAAGCTTTAGTCTCTAATACTATAGAAACTAATAAAAATATGTTCGTATTTACAGCGCGTCGTGGGCTTGCACCCTCTACCACGTGTCGTGATTGTGGAAGCCCTGTACTTTGCCACGAATGTGAAGCACCCATAGTGCTGCATGGCACATCAAAAGGCAATCGATTTATATGTCATGCTTGCGGAGCATCACGAAGTGCAGATGAGCGCTGTAAAGGATGTGCAAGTTGGAAACTTCAAACTTTAGGTATAGGTGTGCAGTTAGTAGAGAAAATATTAAAAGAAGAGTTTCCTAAAGCAGAGATATTCGTAATAGACAAAGACACTGCAAGCACTCATAAAAAGGCTTCTGCGCTTATAGAGAAGTTCTACGCTACAAAAGGTGCTGTACTTATAGGAACAGAGATGGCACTTGCCTATTTGGACAAACCAATAGAGAATAGCGCAAT
>JABGQE010000020.1 GCA_018648925.1 bacterium
GAACCTCCAGATGAAGGTAGTATCGGTGCGTAGAGCATTATCATGCTGATGATAATGAAGATACCGACTATTATTGAGAAGATTTTTAATGCTTTTTGTGTCTTTTTGTGGAATAACATAGCGTATAGTGTATCATATATATAATAATTTGCATGTTAGATTTTCACGAAAAAAGAAGATTCAAACGATTGCTTTACTCAAAAGTAACTCTCGTAATCTTAGGATTTATTGTTATATGGCTAGCTTTTGCTGTGTGGAGTATGTATAAAAAAGAGAGAGACACAAGACTAAGACGAATAGAACAAAAAGAAGTACTAAATGAGTTAGAGGGCAGAGAAGAATCTTTGCGTGAGGAGATAGAGCGTTTGAGTACAGAGCGGGGAATAGAGCAAGAGGTGAGGAGTAAGTTTGAGGTGGGGAAAGACGGCGAGGAAATGATAATAATCGTAGACAATCCAGAAGACGAGGGCTTTAGTAATAAAGAGATAAAAAAGACTTTCTGGCAGAAAGTGTTTAGTTGGTTTTAGAGTGTCTTGACACCTATGCTATAATATAAATATATAAGTTAATTAAGATAATAATATGAAGAATGTAACAATTTACAGCACACCAACGTGTCACTTCTGTCAGCTTGCCAAGGAGTTTTTTAAAGAAAAAAATGTTGAATATACAGAACATGATGTATCAGCAGACCTTGAAAAGAGAAAAGAAATGATAGAAAAAAGCGGACAGATGGGAGTGCCAGTTATCTATGTAGATGAAGAGATGACGGTAGGATTTGATAAAGACAAGCTTTCCACAATGCTTGGAATATAAGTCCGACTTAAATGACTAAAACAAAAAACCACCGTAACGTGACGTCGCGGTGGTTTTTTGTTACCATGCTTATACTACAGCCCCTTGTAGTTCAATGGATAGAACAGTCCCGTCCTAAGGGATTGATGTGGGTTCGACTCCTGCCAAGGGGATAAGTGAATAAAATAAGCGTTCTTGCCAAGGGCAATAAAAAGTGAGCATTCTGCACTTGACATATTATATAAATATTGTTATAATCACACCGGAGTAATAATTTGGTATAGTAGTATAATGTTGTCTCTAATTTAATACTTTAAAAACGGCAAACTGAAAGGAGAGCAATATGAGTAATGCGAATCAGCAGTTATTAGATGAGTTCTTTAAACTCCAGATTGATCAAAACGAAGTTATCCTTGAGGTGACTAGTAGTAAACAACTGCTTCAGTTCTGGAATGACGGCATGGAACGTTCAATGCACAATCGCGATAAACACAATGGTTATTGGGATGCGGATTTTGCACTTAAGAACAAAAGAAAACTTGAGAGTGAAGTAGACAAGGCGCAGAAGAAGTTTGATACAAATCAAGAGCGCCTAAGAGAATTACAGGATAAGGTTCTCGTCATAATGACAATGCCTTGCTAATGATTTGCTCTGGCGAATTAAAACCTCTTCGTTTTAACAAGGTCTGAGTAGACTTACTAAAACCCCACTATGTTTATGGCATAGGGGGTTTTTTTCTGTTAAAATAAACAAATGAATGACAGAGAGATGAAAGAGCTTTTAGAGCTTACAAGAGACAACAATAAACTCCTTCGCAAGATGCGCCGACATGCGATATTTGGCAATGTAACTCGCCTTATCTATTGGGCAGTTATATTTGGTGTGCCGGTAATTTTGTATTATTATTTTATTCAACCACATCTAGGAGGTCTTATAGATACATATGATGGTATAAAAGGAGGGGCAGAAAGCATACAAAACCTAGGTAATAAAGCAGATGGAATAGGTGGATTATTAGATCAATTTGGTATTGGACGATAGTCCACAAATAAAGTATAATTTCAGGGTTATATGCTGGGGTAGCTCAGTTGGTAGAGCATTTGTTTGAAGCACAAAGGGTCGGCGGTTCAAGCCCGCCCCCCAGCACCAAAACAAAAAAACCACTCATTTGAGTGGTTTTTTGTTTTACTTTACCCTGTTTTTATCTTAAGTTTAGTTTGTTTCTCTTTGTTTACTTTAGGCATTACGAGTGTGAGTAGGCCGTGCTTTTCGCTAGCTGTGGATTCGTCCACCTCAATCTCTTGTGGAAGTAAGATAGTCCTTGAGAATGAACCCCAGTAAAGCTCTTTATAGAAATAATTATCTTCTGTAACTTGTTTTGCTTCTTCACGCTTTCCTTTTATTGTTACCATGTCTCGTGTTATAGATACATCCAAGTTTTCAGGACGTACTCCAGCAACAAGTGCTTTTATAATAATCTCATCTGGATTTTGATATACATCTACAGTAAGCTGTCCTTCATTATTTTCTTCTTCCATCCAATCGTCCTCAAGATCAGGTGATGCAGGAGCTTCTGAAAGAGTTTCTACTTCAATAGTTTCTTCTACGCCGTAGTCGTCGACATTGACTGTTCCGGTTAGTCTTTCAAAAAATGATGGTTTCTTTGCCATAGTTTTATTTTATAATTAATTTTTTATTTCTAATTCGTTTGATCTTTTCAAAAAGAAGTATAAGTATAACTATCCCAATCCATACAAATACAAATATAGTTAACAACTTATCTCCACTTCCCTTCATTATAAAAAAATTAAATAGACTATGCAACAGAATCGCCATAATAAGTCCATATACAACATATACTTTTTTTAGAGCTTTCTTTCTGTAGAAAGAAAGGGCAATCATAACACCGATAGTTGCAGACGATAGTGTATGTAAGAGTGTCGCACCTAGGAATCTTAAGTTGCCGTTTATTATAGTGTCTACAAAACTACCATCAGTTATTGGATTTATAAGGAATAATGTGTTCTCAAGAGCTGCAAATCCAAGCGCTACAGTTATCATATAGATCACTGCGTCTACGGGTTCATCCATCGCTTTTCTGCGTAAAACTGCAAAGTAAGCGAAAGTATATTTAAATATTTCTTCAATGGCAGACCATATTATTATTACTGCAGTTCCAGTAAAATATGAGTCGGCAAATTTTTCAAATGGTAATACTACAGGGACAGCTATCATTCCTACTACAAATGCGAGCAGTATTAGTCCTCTCGGCTCAGGGCGTTTCTTGTCTTGCTTAAGCCAGAACCAAAGCCACAGGAGGGCAGGGAGTACTCCTCCTAAAAGTGCAAATAATATTGTTTGAAATGAAAGCATTATTAATCAAATTAAGTTTATTGTGGCCACTTAGCTACGATAAGCATATCACTGTCTTTCTCTGGTAGGTGTTGCCATATCTCTTCTGTCACAAACGGTGCAAACGGATGCAGAAGCTTTAGACATGTAGTAAGTATAGTATAAAGTGTCCACTGTGCAGATTGTTTGTCATCCTCATCTCCATTTTCAAGAATAGGTTTCACTTCTTCAAGATACTTGTCTGCAAATTCATGCCATACAAAATGATATATTTCATCTGCTGCAAAGTCTGGTCTATATCCCTCTATATTTTCAGATATAGTTTTTGTAATTTCGTCCAGACTTTTCATCCACTTTTCATCACGCTCACTCAAAGCTGGTCTTTCTTTTATATTTTTTTCATCAATACTTGAAAGCACAAAACGTGTTATGTTCCACATTTTGTTGGCAAAGTTTTTATATGCTCTAACTTTATCTTCTGACAAACTTATGTCATTTCCAGGCGGCGCTCCTACTATCAGAGACATTCGCGCTGCGTCTGCTCCATATTTTTCTGTCATATCAAGTGGATCAATGCCGTTATTTTTAGTCTTACTCATTTTCTGTCCTTTTCCGTCTAGTACCATCCCGTGTAAGTAAATTTTTCTAAAAGGTATGTCACCGAGTAAGTATCCAGACATCAATATCATTCTTGCTACCCAGAAGAATAAGATATCAGCACCAGTTTCTATAACATCTGTCGGATGAAAATCTTTCATATCTTGTGTGTCTTTTGGCCAACCAAGAGTGGAGAACGTCCACAGTCCAGATGAAAACCATGTATCAAGTGTGTCAGGGTCTTGTTGCCAGCCGTCGCCCTCTGGCGCTTCTACTCCAACATATGTCTCTCCAGCTTTATTCCATACAGGTATTCTATGTCCATACCAGATTTGACGACTTATATTCCAGTCACGAAGCTTATCTATCCAATGAAAATATGTTTTATCAAAACGCTTAGGGATTATTTCAATCTGCCCACTTTCTACAGTCTTTTTCATTATTTCTTTCAGGCTTGTCTCCTCACCACTTTTAATAGCATCTATTTTTGAGTCTTCAAGTTTAAACTTTTTATTTACATCAATAAACCATTGGTCTCTTATCTGAGGTTCAAGCACTCCGCCACCACGATAATTTGTAGCAAGGTTGAGTGTATAATCCTCGTCTATTCTTGTGACGAGCCCTTTTTCTTTTAGTTTTTCAACTATCATTGGGCGGGCTTTCTTTATATGAATCCCTTCAAACTCTTTTGCGATTGGTAAAAGCTTTCCTTTAAAATCAATTATTTGTTCTGTATCTAGGTTGTGCCTTTGCGCAATCTCAAAATCAGTCGCATCATGCCATGGCGTTATCGTCATCACACCTGTTCCAAACTCTATATCTACTGCTTCGTCTTTTAGAACAGTCGCGGTTATAGGTCCATTGATCCACTCTAGGTCAATCTTTTGGCCATGTTTGTATTCTTTATAGCGGTCATCATCAGGATGCATAACTACATACTTGTCGCCAAACTTTGTCTCAGGACGGGCAGTACCAATCTCAAAAGGACCATATTGAAGATAATAGAAGGGAGATTTTTCTTCTTTTCTTTCTACTTCATCATCAGACACATTTGACTGCATTTTTGGATCCCAGTTTACAATCCTTTTACCACGATAGATGAGTCCATCATCGTACATTTTTTTAAATGCAGTTCGTACAGCAAAGTTTCTCTCATCATCCAACGTGAAAGCTTCACGAGTCCAGTCTACAGACGCACCTATTTTTTTGATTTGAGTTATGATGGTGTCATGACTTTCTCTCGCGAATTTATTTACACGATCTAAAAATTCTTCGCGCCCTAAATCATGTCGTGTCTTTTTCTCTTTTTTATATAATATTTCTTCAACTTTTGATTGTGTCGCTATCGCTGCGTGGTCAGTCCCTGGAACCCAGAGAGTTTTTTTGCCTTTCATCCTGTTGTAACGCACGAGTATGTCCTCAATCGCAAGCATTGCGGCATGTCCCATATGGAGTGTGCCGGTTACGTTTGGAGGGGGAAGTGTTATAGAGAAAGTCTCTTTAGAGTCAGTTTTATTATTATCTGGGTTAAAAAAACCACCTTCTTCCCAGAGTTTGTAGATTTTGTCCTCAGTTTCCTGTGGATTGTATGGTTTTAAGAATTTATCGTCCATTTCCTAAAATAATAGCAAAATATGGCTAAAATAGCCAAATAAAAAAGACGGGATCCACAATTAATGCGAATCCCGTCAACCCAATAGGGGGGGAGTATCTATTGAGTTCGGTTGAATTTGTAGGCCTACAAATTCTTTTCTATTTCTACTAAATAAGGTCTGATCATCTCTTTTGCGCAATCTTTAGATCCCATTTCTGTGCCACACCTTCTCTTTTTACAATCTCTGTCTTCATGATTGTCAATATTTTTAAAACAGTGTATTACCGCATTAGAAACATTCTTAGGTGGCATTGTAAATGAAGGTGTCAATAAAAATTGTTTGACAGTACCGTTTACTTTAAATAAAGTACTCTTTTCTGAATTTTCATCGCCAGCATCTAACAAGACTATACCACTACTATCAGTAAATTTCTTATTGATATCTTCGGTATCAGTCGATCGCATGTTTGCTGGTCTGTAATGCATGAATACTTCACAATCAGAAGGTATTGCTACATTTTCTAAATCTGTTTTCTTCTTCGTTGCAGTCATCGTTATCCCCTTGTTTAGTAGATTTTGATCAAAAAATTTAAATAAAAATTTCCTCAAAAACCTCCTTTCCTTTTTCTATAAAGAACTAATCTAGTATTATATATAGATAGTAGTATTTTGTCAAATGTTTATCCTAAAGATAAATTTCCGTCTGCTTTTATATCTATACCTCTTTTATATTTCTCTGGGTTTTGTATGTACCTAAAGTACCCAGCGACAGCTATCATTATCGCATTATCTGTAGAAAGTTCTCTCTCTGGTGTGTAAAGCGTAGTTTCAGAAAACTCTTCTTTTATTAGCTCTTGAAAAGCTGATTTTATTTTCTGATTAGCAGAAACACCACCACCTATAACAAATGTTTGCGCTCCACTTTCCGTGAGAGCTTTTTTTGTTTTAGAAATCAGTACTTCTATGACAGCGTCTTCAAACTCTTTCGATACTTTTTGTTTTATATCTTCTGTAAGTTCTGGAATCTTTTTGAGTGTATAAAGTACAGAAGTCTTAAGCCCTGAAAACGAGAAGTCACAAGTGTCGTGGTGAATCATCGGGCGGGGGAATTTATATTCTTCATGATCTGGCGAGAGAGAGGCAAGCTTTGATATCTCGGGCCCCCCTGGATACGGAAGCCCCATCATCCTTGCGACTTTATCAAATGCTTCGCCAACTGCATCGTCGAGCGTCTCGCCAAGTATCCTATATTCTAAATGTTTTTCTGAAAGTACAAGCTGTGTATGTCCGCCCGATATTAGCAGAGCCAACATTGGAAATTTAAAATTTAAAATTAAAAATTCGTTTTTTTTGCTCTCTTTCAGAAGAGCTGAAAAAACGTGCCCCTCCATATGGTTCACAGGAATAATAGGTTTATTCCACGCAAGAGAAAGTTCTTCTGCAAAATTAATCCCTACCCAAAGTGCTGGCTCAAGCCCAGGGCCTGCAGTTACAGCGATGGCGTCTATGTCATTTTCTTTGGAATTTTCTATACTTGCTTCTTTTAATACTTTCTTTAATAGAATCGGTAGGTTTTTTATATGTTCACGTTTGGCAATAGTAGGGAAAACACCACCATATTCTTTATGGTGTTCTATTTGAGAGATAAGCGCATTTCCAAGAATTTTGAATTCTTTGCCATCCGCTTCAACTATACTTATAGCTGTCTCGTCACAACTTGTTTCTATGCTTAAAATCTTCATAATTTTCTTGTGGTCACCCGTCACTAAGTATAATTGTTCGCTATGCTCCAATTCTACTAAGTGCGCTCGACCCCGGCTCGCCGTCGTTCCAAGTATTCACGACATGGCTCCGCCTCCCACAAAATTAAAAGATTGATAGGACAATCTTTTAATTTTGTGGGCGATACAGAAGTCGAATCTGTGACCTCATCAACGTCAATGATGCGCTCTAACCAGCTGAGCTAATCGCCCCTAATCTATCTTGAATTTGGTTTCTATTGTAACAAAAAAGCTGTTACAATATAAGCATGGTATTTCATGATCATCATCATAGAACATTCTTCAAATCAGTAAGCTGGTTTATTGTAGGGTTTGCAGTGTCTTTTTTTGTATTATTGTATTTTACTGGTAATTTTAATATGTCACTTATAGAAGCTTCTGCTATTCAGGCGCTTAAATTTATATTTTTCTATATTCATGAGAGAGTCTGGAATAAGAGTGATTTCGGACAAATAGTAAAAGATAAGCATTCTAAATGATAAATAAGCCTAAAATAATAGTATTTTCTTCTGGTACTAAAGACGGAGGTGGTTCTGGGTTTGAAAACTTGGTAACACAGTCAAGAAATAATCCAGATTTAAATTACGAAATAGTTGCAGTCGTCTCAAATCATGAGAACGGGGGAGTAAAAGAGCGAGCTGATAAGCTTGGTATACTTTTTATATATTTTGAAAAACCTTTTACTGCTGAACGTTACGCGGAAATCATAAAAGACTCTGGGGCAGAGTGGACAGCGCTTTCAGGCTGGCTCAAGCTCACAAAAAGTCTTGACCCTAAGACTACTTTTAATATTCACCCAGGGAAGCTACCGGAGTTTGGTGGGGATGGTATGTATGGCATACATGTGCATGAGGCAGTTATAAAAGCAGGTGCTCCGGCAACTGCGGTTACGATGCACTTCGTGACAGACATTTATGACGACGGGCCAGTGTTTTTCGCATTGCCTGTAGAGGTAGAGGAGGGTGATACTGCAGAAATACTTGGTAAAAGAGTAAATGAGAAAGAGCATGAGTGCCAACCGCTTATCACGAGCATGGTAGTGAACGAAGAGATTGTTTGGGATGGCAAAGATGCAAATACGCTTGAGGTTCCAGAAGGGTATGAGTGGATGTAATATGAACAACTTAACTCGTTGAGTTGTTCAGTAAATTTGACAAATAGTGTAGAAATGTTATTTTTGGAGGTAGGAAAATTTAACTTGATGAATGTAAATAATAGATTATAGAAAGGGGTATTTATATTATGGAAATAGAGACATTGCCTAAGGACTTAAGTGATTTAATGGGAAAAAGATTGTCTGATTACACCTATGAAGTCGGTTATTATCTAGAATTATGTTCAAATTCAGGGCTTATAGGATCATTCCATGCTCTTATATTAGAAGAAAAAAATAAGAGGTTTCTTGTTTGTACTAATAAAAGTCTTTTGGAGAAAGTCTGGAAGCTTTTACCAGCAAGATCTAATTCTAGGATAAGTGAGATGCCAATGATCGTAAACACGGATAATTGTATTGGCTTCAACTTTATAGGTGGATTAAAAGCTACACCTTTTAATATCTTATCTGAAGATGAATTTGAAAATCTTATAAGCGACGAAAAAAAGCCATTCGCATGGTCGAATGAATAATATTGATAAGATAAATAAGCCATAAGCCACAAGACGAAAAAGCTCGTCCCGTGAGCTTTTTTGTTTTAAATTTTGTATCACAAGTTGCTAACTATTTTTATTCACTTTGTTATAAAAATACTAAGCACTCGCGACCCCGCCTCATTGTCGTTCCAAGTATTCACGACATATTCCGGCTTCACAAAAAGTAAAAACCCCGAAGCTTAAGCTTCGGGGTTTTTACTTTTTGTGACCCCACGGAGAATCGAACTCCGATTGACAGATTGAAAACCTGTTGTCCTAACCGTTAGACGATGGGGCCATTTATTTCTAAATGACCTAGCTATTGTACAACATTTTCTAAAAAACGCAAAATTTAAGACAAGAAAACTCACTGAAACGAGTTTTCTCATTTAGTGAGTTTGTGATCGGGTTAATATCTACCACCCAGTCTTTCTCTTAATCAGATCTAATATATCTGGAAGACGTGACCCTATACCCCAAACCATAACACCAATTGCGATTATACTTATTCCACCGCCCCCACCAAGGAGTAGGTGTTCTGAAAGACAGCCGATTGCTGCTATTACAACACCAGCAAACATAATAAATATACCCGTTAAAACAAAAAGCAAACTAATCCATGTTTGAGGCCATGACGTAAAGCTAGTCGCTCTGCTATTCATAGTATAAAGTGCTCCTTTCTGAAGATTTATTAATTAGACTTTCTAATCGATCTCATAATGTATGAGGTGCGTGTCCCTAAGAACGTAATCATTGCACCAAATATCATAACCAATAAAGCAAACTTACTACCCATATTGATAATTAAAACAGTTAGGGATCCTACACACATGATTAATATGCCACTAAAGAAAATTATCTTGCTTAAAAATCTTCTACCAAATGCTGCAAATGCAGATGTTGTGTTTGGCATATAGCACCCCCTTTCTGTTTGTTTTACTTACTCAGATTAAAGTTTTCTACTTCTGAAAATAGCACATTGTGGTGGTATTATCAAATACTAAAAACTTCTCAATACACCCACGACTTTACCTTGGATTTGTATGTTGGTCTCGTAGAACGGGCTTAGCTTTGGGTTGGCTGGCTGGAGCTTTACTCGGTTTTTCTGTACGTATATTTTCTTAAGTGTTGCAGAGTCTTGGTCTGGTAGGTATGCAACTGCGGACTCACCATCTCTCACTGTAGATTGTTCACGTATCACTACTGTATCGCCGTCAAA
>JABGQE010000039.1 GCA_018648925.1 bacterium
CCTACTCCAGAGATTTGTGCATGTGCAAAAAAAGCTATGGAGAATAAAAATACAGCTATTCCAGATATTTTTGTAATTTTGATTATGCTGTAATTCATGTCATTTTTCTTAATCTTCTTGGGACATTAAATCTATTGCCTGAGTTTATTCTAACACCTTTATTCTTGTTTTGCCTTGCTTTTGATCCGATCAGCTTATTAACACCAAATTTATTAAGAATACCTATGTTATGAACTTTATCTTCCAATATTACTGTGATAACAGCAATACCTATAGCAAATGTCCAAGCTGGCACACTATTAAATAGTGGGAAAACCTCTAAAAATGTTCCGACTGACAATGCTGTAACTCTTAATAATGCAGTTTTCCCTTTTATAAAACTCACACCATTTAACTTAAACCAAGTCCAAAACATTAATGCTACGCCAACACTTAGTATAGAAACAAATAGCCATCCTACAAGTGGTATAAGATTAATAAGAAATTGGACACCGTCAATAGCAAGAGCAACAAATATCATAACCACACCCTGCGTAATACCTATCCTTTTTTCTATTGCTTCTGCCATGTTTTAATATAATGTTCAAAATTACCTATCTTTATTATTAGCATTCTTACTATGCCTCCACCTTGCATCTTTTACAAAGTTTCTACTTGCAGTATTCCCAACTTCTGCAGGTTGAGCCTGCTCTAATGGAGCCATATCTACAACATCATTACTTTTATCTAATAATCTTGCTCGCTCTTTCTTGATAGTCAGAACTTGTGATGGGTCAGAGGTAATAATCTGATCTTCTGTATAAGAAGCGATTATTTTGACAGCTACATGTTTAAGCCCAGCAAAGAAGATCCCCTCTCCAACACTTGATTCCAATAGTAAGTATTTTTCCTCATCGCTCAAATTAAATGTTTTTTGGACTGTATCGACAGTTGTCGGCGACTGTTTAAGTAAAAGCTGGATAGATGAGTTCGTAATCAGAGGAAGCCCATAGGGTGATTTTAAGAAATCGCCTACGTCTTGTGTGATAGTAGCAAGTCCTAAGTAATACTTTCGTCCACGTTTTGCCATACTAAACAGGAACGAAGCTGTGTCTTCTGATTTCATCATCCACCATGCCTCGTCGATTACTAGCAATCTTTTTTTCATGTTTTTCCTAATAGCGTTCCATATATAGTGGGTGATAATATACATAGCCACAGGCTTTAGATCGTCTTCCATGTCGCGCACTGAAAATACCACAAATTTTTTGTTTATATCTACATTTGTTGATTTGTTTATAAACCCTGCCCATGTACCTTTTGTATATTTAGAGAGCTTTTGCACAAGAGCTTCGCTTCCATTCATCCCTGATAGCACAAGTTCAAAATCAGACAAAAGTGGTGGTTCTATGTTTGAGAAATTTGAATTAGGAGTAATGTCTTTAAGCGCATAGGTCTCTGTGATTGCTCTATCTACAATAGCGTCTTCCTGCGGTGTAAGTCCACCAAGCATGATTCTAAACATACCTACTAAATGTACGATATTTGAACGCAATACATCAGACGGTGCTTCATCTTCACGAGGTATTGGTAGATCAAATGGATTAATATGGTGCTCAGAGTTTAGAGATATATTAAAATACCTTCCACCTGTTGCTTCTGCCATATATTCATACTCTCGTTCAGG
>JABGQE010000021.1 GCA_018648925.1 bacterium
GTTTGGTATCTCAATAGCTGCATTCTTGGCTGTACTTATGATCGCAATCGGCGGAATACAGTATATGAGCACTGACGCAGTAAGCGGGAAATCAGAAGGGAGAGAACGTATCACCTATGCAGTAATGGGCCTTTTGTTAGTACTGTTCTCATGGATATTACTCCGTCAGATTAATCCAGAGATTCTCGATTTTAATTTCCTAGACACTCCCACTAGTAGTTATAGTAATACAGGAGCTTTTGATAGTGGTGGAGATCAGGATGGAAACAGGACAAGTAATAATTTTACTGAATATGACGAAAAAGATATCTATACATATTTTGACGAACAAAGAGGTTATTCTTATAAAGTGGTTGGTGAAGACAAAGACGGAAATGAAATACGTTTTTATCCAGATTTGCAAAATGACCCTAACCCTGAATACACTATTCAACAACCAGATTTTCAATCACAGCAGAATGATAGATTAAAAAATCGAGCACAGCAATCAATAAGAAGGAATGGCCTAGAAGGTTTTACAGAATCTAGTGAAACAAGTATTGAAGGTATAATGACAGATACACAAAGATTACAAAAGCTTGTAGATGAAGCAAATGAAGAAATTTCTCAATAATTCATTACATTATCATGTTTAAAAAAATACTTATAATAATTCTAATAATTTTCATCGTCGTCATAATGGGGCTTTTAATCCTTGCGTTTTCTATTTCTAAAAACAGTGAAGGCGAGGTTACAGTTCAGGATTCGTTTCGAGACCTAGTCTCTTTTGGTGATAGTGCAAGTAGAGATTTTACAAATAGGTTTGGCGATACACTTAATACAGATACTGATTTTATAGGACCAGACGGCACACCAAACACACAGGATGACATTAATGTAGGGGCATTGTTGTTAAGGAAAATAACAACATTCCCAGTTGCTGGAGCAACAGCCCAAAAAGATGAAAATGAAAAAACAATCGTTAAGTTTATCGCTCGTGAGAATGGCCATATCTTTGAAGTTCCTACAGATTCTAATTCAAGAGAAAGAATATCAAATACAACAATACTTCGCATATGGGACACCTTATGGCTTTCAGGTGGGAGAGAGTTTGTTGCAAGATTTATTGATGAGGATGAAACTGCAGTAGAAAGTTTTTATGCAGAGATTATTCCCGAAGAAGAAAGAGACAATGACAACACGCTCAGCGGCTCATTCTTACAAAAAAATATAGAAGAGATCGCATGTTCAAAAGATAGAAATAAAATCTTCTATATCGTTCCAAATGGCGACGGTTCTATTGGTATAATTTCAAATCCAGATGGAAGTAATAAGGTTCAAATATTTGACTCACCGATCTCTGGGTGGAGGGCTCAGTGGGTAGAAGAAGATACTATAGCACTTACAACAAAAGCTTCCTCTGATGTACCAGGACACCTATATTTTTTGGACGTTGAAACAGAGAGGTTGAATAACGTTCTTACAAGTATAGACGGCCTTACAACACTTGTGAATAGTAGTGCTAATAAAGTATTGTTTACGCATAATGATACAGGCAAGCTTCTTTTGAGTGTCTTTGATATAAAGAAAAATAAAGTTACAGACTTACCTTTGTGGGCTCTAACAGAGAAATGTATATGGAGTGAGAAAAATAGCTCAATTATATATTGTGGGGTTTCAAGCTTTATCCCAAGAGGTGACGACCTAGATGCATGGTATAAAGGATTAACTTCATTTTCAGACAGTGTTTGGATGATAGATATAGAAACACAAACAGCAACCGTTCTGGTTGATCCTACTGAAAAAGCTGGTGAAGAGTTCGATCTAATAAAACCAGTATTATCTCCTGATGAAGAATATCTCTTATTTATTAACAAAAGAGACTCTACTTTGTGGCAACTTAAACTAAAGTAATGTTCCTTGTTCGTTAGTAATATATTTAAATACGATTCTTCTTGTTTTTCCTTCACCTTCTGATTCCGTCTTTATTTCATTATCATTTACAAACAAAGAATGTATTATCATCCTCTCGTATGCATTCATGGGTGACATTTCAACATCAGATTTAAACGCTTTAGCACGGCTTGCAAGTACTAAGGCCTCACTTTTAAGGCCCTCTATTTTTTCTCCGTTGTAACCGTTTATATCAATAAGAAATGGTAGTCTGTTTTCTGGTAATTTTTTATCAATAATCTTCTTTACAATATGGTTAAGTGCACGTAACCCTTCGCCATTGTTGCCTATAAGTAGTCCAGAGTCCTCTGTCTTGATAAGGACTGTAGGATGCGCGTCATTTTCTAGTATCTCTATTTCGTCAAATTCTACTGTCAGTTGTTTTAAAAAGTTTTTTATTATTGTCTTTATTTCCTCTGCATTTATCATTCTTTTTCTACATTAGTTTCAGTAGAGTCTGAAACTAACTTTTCTTCATATTTATTTTTTATAGTTTTTCTAACGTATATTTCTTGCCCGATTGCAAAAAGGTTGCTTGTTGTCCAGTATATAGCGACAGCAGCCGATATAGCATAGGCGATAGAGAATACGATAATCGGCATTACGTATCGCATTTGAATATGAAAACTTCTTGCAAGGTCGTCTTTAAGAGATGCTTTGCCTGTACGCGCTTTCATCGGTGGAAGTGAGTATTTGATCTGGAAGTATTGTGTAGCTCCAGCAAGTAATGCGAACAATATACTTTTCTTAGAAACATCTATAAGCCCCAATAGATTCATGTTGATGTTCTCAGGAATAGGAGTAAAAGAGTAAATAATATCCATATTTATCTCTGGGAGCCCCCCACGCAAGAATACCCAGTAGAGTGCAAAGATAACAGGGATTTGTATTAAAATAAGAAGAAATCCAGAAAACGGGTTCACACCCTTTTCTTTATAAAGTGCCATTGTCTGGCGTGCTTGCTCTTGCTTGTCTTCTTTATGCTCTTCTTTGAGTTTGGTAATCTCTGGCTCAAGCTGTTTTACGGCAAGCTGGGTTTTAACCATCTTAAGAGAGAAGGGGAATAGGACAAGCTTTACAACCACAGTCACAAGTATTACCGCAATACCTACATCTATGAACGGTACATTAAGCAGAAAAACAAGCCCATTATATATGGGATTAAAAAATACTGTGTTAAAAAGTTCCCCAATCATTCATTTATTTTAACTTAAAATTTAACCAATTTCAATGATGTTAGAAACAAAACATACATTAAATTAAACCACATATAATCATAAGTACTACAGTTAACTGTAGTACTTAAATCAGTAAAACTAAGCCTTAGTTTATATTTCTACCTCTTTTTTCATTAATCTTTTCAATTTCATCTAAGAATTTCCACCTACTCTTTCCTCTTGGCGGTATTCTTATTCCTAGCATTACATCAAGCCAAATTGAAAAACTCTCAGATACCTTTCCTTTTGTGTTGTTATTTTTGGTTTTCTGTAACTGTGAAATTATAAAATCAAATTCTCCGTTTTCTAACTCTTGGTTAATTTTTGCAATTGTTACAGGAGAAACTCTAAGAATTCTCTTAATCGTACTATAGCTTTGTTCTTTGTTAAGCATTGCGATTATAGCAAATCGCTTTGCTAGCATTATTTTTTCTGATGTAGTTAAAATCTCATCAAGAAACTTTTCCGCATTAGGTTTTGTATGTATATTAGCTATATGTGTAATAAGCATGTTGCTAATACGAACTAAAGTTTCTTGTTTTAAAGGTTTTTTTGATACATATACCATATAAATACTGTATCATATAAACATCCTAAGTACTACAGTTAACTGTAGTACTTAGGGATATTTGTTTTGCCGGCAGATTGACTTTTCGAGGTGTTTGGGGTAAATTTTGTCTAGTTTGAAGAAGTTCGTTTACGTAAAATTATAAGAATAAAATAAAATTTTAACTTTTTATGGAGGGATGACTAATGGATGTTTTGTCAGGCGGTGTATTTAAAGATACTATTGATTTGTTTTTGGCGTTTATATTGCCAATGGTTTCTCTGCTTTTCTTAAGTGCAAGAAATCCACTTAAAACCAGTGAAGATAATCTAAGGTTATTTATATTTTATCTTTCAATTATCATGGTTATGTTCGTAGCTTTTTTTGTTGGTATGCTAGAGCATGATAATTCTGTGATAAGATGCATAGGATTTAGTATGTGCATGCTTATAGGTATATTTTCTGGTATGTCCACAATAAAACCAGCCTCATGGTGCGGTGGTATAGGGGGTTATTGATAGGAGCTCTTGTGTATCTCTATGCCATGACCCTTGTTTGTAGAGGGGATTATGGATTTGCTATAGAGTATTTCTGTCTAATATCGATCGTTATTATGAGTTCTTTCTTCTTGTCTCATGCCATACGTTCAGGTATTTGTATAACAAAAAGTCGTTACAACTCTGTAAAGAAGAATTAAGTTAGTATTTTGGTTATATTTTCAACAGAATAGGGTTAGTGGTCAATGTCTGACTACTAACCCTTTTTATTATTTCTGTTCCTCTAGTAGCTGGAAAACTTTTTCATTGGTCATTACTGATTCTATGTATACACGGACATTTTCTGGCTTCGCATCTTTATAGTGCTCTAGTATATGATCAACTTCTTTTTTAATATCTTCTTCTGGGACTTTGATCTCTTCAGCGATAGATATTTTATTAAGTATAAGTTGGAATTTCGCTCGCTTTTCTGCATCTAGTTTCCACTCTTCTCTCAAACTCTCTTCTGTCTTCTTTATCTTTTCAAGATATTCTTCAAACTTTATATTCATCTTAGCTACATCGTCTTTAAACTGCGCAAGCATTTTATCTAGCTCACTTTCTACGAGTATTGTAGGGATGTCTATCTTTGTTTCTTTTATAATATTTTCAACAATCTCTGCGCGGCGTTTTTCTTTTGCTTTCATCTCTTTTTCTTTGCCTAAGTTTTCTTTAATCTTTACTTTGAAGTCAGCAAGATCTTTAAAGTCTCCAAGAGTTTTTACAAAGTCATCTGTAAGCTCCACAGGCTTTTCTCCTGCCTCGCCGGCAGGCAGGTCTTTAGGTTCCTCACCTTCTTTTTCAGGAGTTGTAGTCTTTTTTTGTCCAGCTATACCATTCTTAATTTGCTCAAGCATTATATCAAGCTCTTTGTCTGTTACTTCGCCGGTTTCTTTCGGTGTCTCTATCTTGCTTGCTATCTTTTTATAATCTGGAAGTTCAAATTCTGGCATTAGTGCAGTTTTGATTTTAAATTCTATTGGGTTGTTTGGTGCGAGCTTAGTAATAGACACTTCAGGCCTTCCTATTACAGCAAGTTTCTCGTCCTTTATGATATCTGGATATACTTCGGCAAGCGCCATTTGGGCCTGTTCCTCAAGTATCGCTTGGTCGCCAATCTTGCCTAAAAGAACATTCTCGGGGATATGTCCTTCACGGAAACCATCTATCTTTATGTGTTTACCAAGATTTTTAACTGCACGCTCTTTATGTTTTAGGATAGCTTTTTCAGGTATTTGAGCTTTTATCTCAATCTCACAATTACCAAGTTTCTCTATTTCTAGATTTGTATAATTTTTTGTTTCAGTCATAATTTTGAAAGTTTATCATAATTTTTAAACAAAGACAAAACCCCACCAGCTAAAGCTGGTGGGGTTTTGAAGTTCTGTTAGAGTCCGAGCTCTATATCAATATTACCAAGTTCTGCGTCAAGATCTTCAAGGTCTGTTAAGTCTAGGTCTGCTTCTATGTCTACTATTTCATCAGAGGTACTTTGTACTTGTAGTGACTCTAAGGATTCATCTTGTTGACCTGAGATGTCTTCGGCAGTCAAGCTTTCTTGAACGTCTCTTAATTCTTGAGTATTTATTTTACCGCCCCAGTAATATAATCCTCCGAAAATAATTATTACTACGATTATCGCAATACCGATGATAGGTCCAACTGATTTTTTCTCAGTTGCACTTTCTGGTGCTTGTTCTACTGGTGCCTGCTGAGATACTTCAGGATTTTGATTTTCTGAAGTCTCTGGAGATGTATTGTTTTGATTAAAATTTTCTTCCATAATTTATTTTAATTATTATATTAATTATTCATTATCCTCGTCTGTTTCTGATGTATCAGTAGAAGGCTTTGTGTTGTCCGACCCGACTGATGCTTTGACCTCCTTAACTGCTTCAATCAGCGCTCTATGCGCGCTCTTGACACTCTCTGTAGCGCTTTTGATAAGCTCACGAACTTTAGCAAACGACTCTTTCGGATTGTCAGTATTAAGAGCTCCTGCTACTGCACCTTCCACTGCAGATACATCTGCTCGTGCTGAGACAACTTCACTTCTAGCTACTTCTAGCAATCGTTTTGAGTTAGATAAATCTAGGCCTTTGTCGACAAACTTTTCTTCTAGCTTCGTGATTCTTGAATCTACTCTGTCTATCATCTTTTCTATTCTATCAAGTGCCGCTATTAGTCTTTTGGTAATCCTTTTTACGTATGCATCGATTCTACTCTTTGCTTTTTCAGCTAATTTTTCTACTCTTTCTGCTTTTCTTTCAGCTAATTTCTCTTTAGCTTCTGCGCGTTTGTCTGTAAGCTCTGCTCTCTTTTCGGAAAGACTGTCCCGTGCCTCAGAGCTTTTGCTTCTAATGTCTTCTCTCAGACCTTCTTTTTTGTTCTGTAGGGTAGCTCTTACATCAGCCCGTTTGTCTTGTATGTTATCTCTCACTTCAGTCCTCTTGTCCTGAATGTTTGTACGTACTTCGAGTCTCCTGTCTTGTAGGTCTTCTTTTATTTCGGCTATTGTTTTAGGTCTTTCGCTAACTGCCTTTAAATTGGTAGTAGTTACATCACTTACTGCAGTATTTGTAACTCCTACATCTTCTTGGGCTTGTGCAAACGTAAAGCTTGCAAAAAATGCCATTGCAAACATTAATGCAATGATCAAGGAGATATTTAATGTTTTATTTTGTCCCATATGTTTATTATTTACTTATTATTAATACCCTTATTGTATTGATTATTATAACAAAAAAACCTACTTTTTACAGTAGGTTTTTTTGTTGATAAGTTTTGGCTTTATTTGCCGAATTTTTCGTTATATAGCTTAACCGATTTCTCTATTGCTTCTATTGCTACATCTTTTTCTTTATATCCATGTACTGTTACTTCATTACCAACCCCTTTAAGCTCTTTATATGTCTCAAAGAAGTGTTTGAATTCTTTAAGAGAGTGTTTATTAATATCTTCTAGGTTTTGTACATCATCCCATCGTTTGTCGTGTACTGGGACAGCAATTATTTTATTGTCAGATTCTCCTGAGTCTGTCATCTCCATCATTGCTACAGGGCGTACCCTTACTAATATACTAGGGTCAAGAGGGAATGTGGTAAGGATTATTACATCAAGTGCATCACCATCGTCCCAAAGTGTCTGTGGCGAGAATCCGTAATCAAAAGGATATGGGGCAGAAGAATAGTTTGCGCGGTCTAGAGCTATCATTCCCGTTTCTTTATCTATCTCGTATTTATTGTAGGATCCTTTTGGAATTTCAATGATTGCATTAAATTCTTCAGGAACATTTTTGCCAAGTGATATATCGTGCCAAAGATTCATAATATTTTTATTTATTGTCTGATAATTCTCCCTCCACAGCTGTTGCTTCGGCGGGCAGGTCTTTTTTCTCTTCCACAACTTCTTCTTTAGGAGCTTCTGTAGACTCTTCTTCTTTCTCTTCCTCAGGCTTGTCAGCAGATTTAATATCTATTTTCCAGCCTGTAAGCTTAGCTGCAAGGCGTACGTTCTGCCCTCCTTTACCAATAGCAAGAGACTGCTGGTCTTCAGCTACCTCCACTATTGCTTTTTTATCTTCTTCGTTTATTTCAACATTTAAAACCGCAGCTGGTGAAAGCGAATCCTCTATAAATTGTTTCGGATCCTCTGACCATTCTATCACATCTATCTTTTCACCACCGAGCTCGCTCATCACAGTAGACACTCTAACACCACGTTGACCCACTAGAGAACCAACCGGGTCTATATGTTCGTCATTTGAGAATATTGCTATTTTTGAACGTGAACCAGCTTCACGTGCGACAGCTTTGATCTCCACAGTCTTTGCAGAAAGCTCAGGTGTCTCTATTTCAAAAAGTTTTTCTATAAATTTAGGATGTGCACGTGAAAGTCTTAAGAATACACCTTTTGGACTTTCTTCCACTGAAGATAAATATGCGCGGATTCTTTCACCCTGTTTGTAGTGTTCTCCTTTGATTTGTTCATCATAAGAAAGTAATCCAGTAGCGCGTCCAAAATCAACGAAGATGTTACCACGTTCTATTCTTTGTACGGTTCCGTTCACTATCTCTCCTTGTCTTTGTCCAAATTCATCAAGAACAGAAACCTTTTCTGCTTCTCTTATCTTTTGCATTATGATTTGCTTTGCAGTTTGAGCCGCAATACGTCCAAAATCCTCTTTCTCTTCAAGAGGGAATACAAGCTCATCATCAAGTTTTGCGTCTTTCTTCATCTTTACTGCATCTTCTATAAGAATATGGTGCTCAGAATTAAAGCGTACCCTCTCATCCGTAGTTGCTTCCTCGCTCTCAGTTGTCTCTTCCTCTTCCTCCTCCATCTTTATCATAGATTCATCCACGACGATTTTTACTTGGTAAAACTCTGTCTTACCTGAAGCAATATCAAATTTAGCACGCACTATTTGTCCGCGTTTACCGTATTCCTTTTTATAGGCAGTCGCAAGAGACGATTCTATAGCTTCTAAGGTCTTCTCTCGAGGTATACCTCTTTCTTCCTCTAATTGGTCTATGACCGAATTTATTATTTTTAAATCAAACATAATATTTTTTAAAAAAATGACCCGCTTTCAGGGCGGATTTGATTAACACATATCAGTAATATATATAGTATACACAATGTATCAAATATGTCAAATTACTACTTTTTGAGGAGAGATTTTATAAAAGCCTTAAAAGTGCTATATTTAAAGGATAAATATGGAAGAGAAAAACAGCGAAAATAAAGAAAATATAGAGAAAAACGAGATTGCGGAGAAAGAAGAAGAAATCTTGAAGTTTTGGGATGATAATGAGATTTTCAAGAAATCCGACCAAAAAAAAGCCCCAAACGGTGAGTATATTTTCTATGAAGGTCCTCCAACAGCTAACGGTAAGCCAGGTATGCACCATATGGA
>JABGQE010000022.1 GCA_018648925.1 bacterium
GCGGAGAGTAAGGGATTCGAACCCTTGAAGGGTTTTACCCCTTACCTCGTTAGCAGTGAGGCGCTTTAGACCACTCAGCCAACTCTCCAAATACTTAGATAATATAACACCTTTTTACTCTTTTTTCTATCTTATTATGTAGTATTATAGAGTAATAAAATAAATTAAAATCATGATAACAATAGACGATTTTGCAAAATTAGATATACGTATTGGTAAGGTAATATCCGCAGAGCGGGTGCCCGAAGCAGACAAGCTGCTAAAACTTGTCTTTGACTTCGGTGAGGAAGAACGGCAGGTTATGGCAGGGATCGCAGAGCATATTGAAGACCCAGAGACGCTCGTTGGTAAAGAAATGCCAGTAGTAGTAAACCTTGAGCCCCGCAAACTGCGTGGCTATGAAAGCCAAGGTATGATACTTGTAGCAAACGATGCTGGTAGCCTCACGCTCCTCCACCCAGCTCAAGAGGTAGCACCCGGAAGTAGCGTAGGATAAATTAATATGCCAACACTTTCTAAAAAAGTCGCGCAAATGTTCTTAGTGGCACTTCCCTATACTACAGATGAAAAGGAGCTTTTTGATACTGTAGAGAAGTATATGGAAATAGGTGTCGGCGGGTTTATGCTTGGCATCGGTGGTAAACTACCATACGTACAGACAGACGGCGTAGTAGACACCACAAAACTAAAAACTCTAATAAATAAATTAAAACAATCAGACCCTACGCTGTTTATAGCGATAGACGGTGAAGGTGGGAGCTTGTTTAATCTTTTTGAAAATATTTCGTCACTAAGACCACAAAGAGATTATGGTCTAGAATATGAAAAATCTGGAAGCACACAGCAGTATGAAAAAGACTTAGATGAATATATAAAGATTATGAAAGAAGTTGGTATAAATATGAATTTTGCGCCAATCTTTGGTAGCGCAAAAAAAGGATACGAAGGATACTTAAGTGCATACAATAGAGCGTATTCCGACAAAGACGAGACAGTAAAGAGGTTAAGTAGTATTGCAGTTAAGAAGATGCAAGAAAATGGAATAACCGCTGTAGGTAAACATTTCCCAGAATACGGCTCCATAGACGAAAACCCACATACCCACCTTTCAAAAATAGAAACTTACGATGAGAACGATACACTTAGTTCTACTATGTCAGAAGGTATTGTGAAAGTTATTATGAAAGGCCATGTCCTCTCGCCTATTGATGAAGATGTACCAGCGACGATCTCAGAAAAGGTGGAAAAGTATATAAGAGAAGACTTAGGATTTAAAGGTCTTTCAATGACTGACGAGATCTTCATGCATTCTCTAAGTAGATATTATGATGATTTTGGAGGAGATGCAAACCATACTAAGAGAGTAGTCGCAGCAGCTAAGACAAACGACATTATACTTATGAGTTATCCTAAGCAAAAGCATGGAAACGGGACGATATTACAGGTAGAAAGTCATGACCATTTTGAGAAGCTACACAGTGCAGTATTAAAAGCCACAGAAAACGCCGACATAGATAAATCTAAAATCAATGAATCCTTTGATAGAATAATGGAACTTAAAAAAATATAAAAAAACCTCTTCACATAAAGTGAAGAGGTTTTTTTATTTAAGAATTAAATCTCATTAAATGATGGAAGTATCCTTACCTCAACAGATTCCTGAACTTGAGTGTTATTAAATGCAGTACAATCAAGTGTGAATGTAGTTGCAAATTCAAGAGGTGAAGAAAGCTGTTCTCCTGACCTTCCGTTCCAACTGTCTCCGTTTGAACCAGTCACAGTACATGAAGTCATCTCAACAGTCTGCCAACTTACAGTTACAGCTGTGTTTTTGTTTACTAATTCTTTGTCAACGCTAATAAGTGCAGCGATCTTTGACACACGGAACTGATTAAGCTGATCTACTCCTGATATGTTTGTTGTCTGAGTGTTAAGCTGAATGTCTGTATTAGTGCTTGTTGTTGTTGTATTAGACCCACTACCACCACTGCCACCCTCACTTACAGGAACACATGACGGAGAATCTTCAGTAACTCTCACTTCTTCAATCTGACATGCTGCAGTTTCTGAGACAATACTACCACCGTGGAAACCACTAGATCCGCCACTATCTCCATGACTTCCTTGTGAATATGCTGCATCACAACCTGTGCGGAGTGTTAGATATTGTAGAATATGCCTTGTTTCTCTAGTTCCTGTATAGACACGTCGTTCTTCAGTCCTTTGTGTACATTGTGCTGAATCACCAGTAGAAGACACAGCTGCCCATGAGCTCCAACTTCCATTGCCACATGGATCGTTTTCTTCAACGATATAAGTACAAATATAATCCGCATTTGCGCTTGAGATTTGAGTATAAATAAAACCAAATGCAGCAATTGAAATTATAAGAGCTATTGCACTTATCCAATTCCAAAAATTTTTATGGCTTGTAAGGTTTGGTTGTTGTTGTTCTAAATTTTCCATATTTATATATTTAAATTACTTACTTATAATAATACAACTATTAATCTTTATATCAATTTTTAATTGTGTAAAACTCACTTGCGATGGCACCATCAGTATCGAGGACAGAGACACCGACACTGTTCCATACTCCAGCCTTACGATCAAATACCCAAAATGCTGGGAATCTAAGAAGTCCGTTTTCAATAAGGAATTCACGACCTATCGGATACGGCTCTGAACTATTTAAAGAAGATTCTACAAGAAATAGCATGTCTACACTTGTAAGTGGGCCATATATTGCAAGAGTATTATTACGAAGCTCATCCATATTGACAATCTTATACGTCAGTACCATTGGGTTAGTGCTCAATACATGAAGCTCTTCACCTTCCGGACTGAAGAATTGGATAAATGGCATACCAAACGTCTTCATAAGATCCCCCGCAAACCCTCGTACTTCATCAAATGTATCCACCTGTATCAAGCCATCTGGGATATTCCCTTGTGAAAATTCATACAGATATACATCCACTTCTCCACTGTATAGAGAGCCGTCTTCATGTACGACGGCATTACTTGGTATTTCGTATGTACTTTGGTCTGTACGTATTACAAACGTACCATCAAGACGTACTTCGTTTTGTGCACCAGAAACTAAACTTTTTGCTGTATCCATAGTAACTACAGAAACCGCACTAGCGATGACTATCGGATCAGCTTCATATGTAATTTTGTTTTTAGAAACAGTGTTTACAGAAACCACTCCGTCAGAGAAGTTTCTTTTAAGCGCGCTCACTCGTAATTTACCTGGCACAAATGTAGGAGCGGTTATTGTGTAGACTCCCGCTATGTCTGTACTTGTTGTAACACCGTCTACTCCCAATACGCTTATTGTCGCCCCGACGACAGGGTTACCCTTCAGATCGACGACAATTCCTTTTATTACTATTGTAGTTTGTTCACGACACGACTGACATGTGTCTGAACTGTCCTGATATACTGCATCTCTAGCCGCATAATCACCTTGTAGTTCGTAAAGATAAGCAAGAGAGGATGCATCTGCAGATGTATTATCTTGTCCTGCTATTCGTGTTTCAAGAATCTCTTGTATGTCTTTAGTTGATGTCCCTCCTGAGAGAGTCGCGTAAACTTCATTATGAAATTGTACATCATCTGAGAGCTCATCTCCTGAAAGACGCACTGCGCTACCTTTATCAAAAATCCTTCCATTCATAAGGTCTCCAACAACTTGATTGAGTTCTTCTGCAGATAGTTTTTGTGACGCCAAATCCTCAACTGATACAAATACCAGCTCTGATTCTCCTGTATCACTCATATATTCAAACCAAAAGCCTCTTGTGATGTCTTGCCTATCGACGACACCATCCAATGCATCTACTACACGATCTTTTTCGATATTAAAAAGCTCTTGTTCAAAAGAAGACCTCCTGTCTTCTTGGGTTATCTTTTGATCTATTACATAATAGGTCGCCACAGCACCTGAGACAGAAAGCACTGCTATCGCTATTAATACTAAAGCTATACTTTTCATATTTATATTTTAATTATACAACATATAATAGTTTAAGCATATTTATTTTAGTGGTAAAATGAAGATATTATCAATCTAATTAAATTTAGACATGAAAGGTATAATTACAATTATAGTTATAATCGCAATAATAGTTGTTGGGTTCTTAATGCTTAAAGATGGCACTAATAATCCTCAAGTAACCTCCGATGAACAAACACAAGCAATAGAAGACGAGGTTAAATTAAACGACTCTTTAGAGATCGCTTTAGAACGAGATGAGCCTACAATAGACACGACAGCGGAGGTTATTATAGTAGCTTATAATGACGACGGCTTTACACCAAAAGATATTAGCATTACTCAAGGACAGACGGTACGATTTGTAAACAGTAGCTCTGGTAATATGTGGGTAGCTTCAGCATTTCACCCTACACATGAAGAGTTTCCCGAGTTTGACCACAAAAAATCAGTTGGAAACGGAGAAAGTTATGATTTTACATTTATGAAAGTAGGAGAATGGGCTTACCACAATCATGTAAAGCCAAATGCATTTGGCAAAGTAATAGTTGAATAGTTATTTACAAAAATATATAGATAATGCTATTATTACAGTATTATTAACAGAAGTGATAATTTGAATATTCAAATAATATGAAAGGTATAATAACTATCATAATCATCATTATCATCATTGTCGTAGGATTCATGATGCTAAAAGGTGACGATACTGCAGAAGTTCCAGCAGCAGCAGAGACTGAAGAAGTTGCTGAAAATGCTGCAGCAGTAGTTGAAGCAGTAGAGGATATGGCTACAGAAGAAGTCGAAGATGTAGTAGCTGAATAAGTACTCTAATGATACAAACAAAAAACCACCTGCGCGCGCAGGTGGTTTTTTGTTACTTGACTTTTTTATGATATATGATATACTAATAATAGTATTCTAGATTTTTAATTTATACAGAAATGAGGGAATAAAATGGATCAAAACGAATTAATCATATTTGGCACAAATAGCTGTGAAAGATTTAAAAAACTACTGAAGGATTTAATAGACATTGAATTTCCTTTTAAGCCGTATTTCCTAAATACATTTCATGGGCATCAATTCTTTAAAATATACACGAGAAGATATCCTATAAATGTTGATATAATAGACAGTAGTTTTCCTGTTGTGTGTATAAAAAATAAAAAGAAATATTTGACAAATCCTTCTGTGGAAGAAATAAGAGAGAGTCTCTAGTAATATCTATTATGTAGACACACACACCTACACGTCCCCAGCAATGAAAAACTCGTTGGGGGCGTTTTTTCTTTACACTAATCACTTGGCTATGCGAAAGCCAAGTGATTATTTAAGCCATTCAAAGATCTCTTTCTTAAACTGTTTTGGATTGGTATCAAATAGGTCAAAAAATAAATTATTATTTACAATATCCGAGAAATTCCCTTTTTTACCTAGAATAGTTTCACTAAAACTTGACCATTTATAGTTCTCTAAAAATTCAACCGCTTTTTTGTAGTTTTTTATACCTACTTCTTTCCACTGAGACTCTATAAGTTTAATTGGGTTTAAAAATACATAAAAAGGTAAATGTAAATAATGAGCATCATCATTAACAAGAATTATTTTTGTTCTTCCTTGAAACAAAACTCCACTTCGTTTGTTTTTTAGATTAAAATACTGAGTGAAACCACTAGACACTTTTTTGGAAAATAATCCTGCACCACCGTCTACTCTTTCCTGTACTAAGATATGATAATGATTTGGCATTAAACATACAGAAATAATGTCTACCAACCCTTCACTTGGCTTTCGCATAGCCAAGTTACATATCCTACGATCTTTATATGACATTGGAGTTTGATCTATGTTATTAAAATCATATAGATTGTTTATAAACCTAAAATAATATTCATTATTGAGAAATATCTTTCTTTTTTCTACACCTCTGTTTGTAATATGGTATATATTTCCTTTCATTGTTATATTATAGCAAATACACTTGGCTATGCGAAAGCCAAGTGTTGTAGATAGCTTATGTTATTAAGGATATAATAATTTAATATAATCTTATGAAAGAAAATGACCTATTAGAAAATCACTTTCGCTTAGCGGTGCCACAGAAAAGTGCACTTAAGAAATTAGGTATTTTGACAGTGCGAGACCTACTCTTTCACTTCCCTTCTCGCTATGAGAACATCACCGGCAGTAAATCAATAAACTCTCTTAAGACTGGAGACGAGGCAATAATCTATGGTGAGATAAGCGGACTATCAACCCGTAAATCATTTAAAAGTAGACGGCCAATAGCTGAAGGGTATATACAAGACAGCACAGGAAAGATGAAAATTATTTGGTTTAATCAACCGTACATTGCAAAGATGCTACGTAACGGAGCGCTTGTAAAACTAAGCGGTAAAATAACGGGTGACGAAAAAAGTATTTACATTGCAAACCCTGAGACAGAAAGTATTGATAATCTACCTATCAATATTGGTGACTCACTTTTTGGAAGTGGAGAAAATATAAATACATTTTTACCAGTATATAAAGAAAGTCGTGGCATCACTTCCAAATGGTTTTATCATAATGTACAAAAAATATTTCAAAGTGGACTACTAGACAAACTTGAAGACGCGCTCCCTGATGAAATACTAGAAAAATATAACTTACCCAAACTCAAAACCGCACTAATCTGGGCGCACACACCAAAAAAGCAGTCTGACAGTGAGTCAGCAAGAAAACGATTTGCATTTGGTGAAGTGTTTTTTATACAAATATCAAAACAAAAAGAACGCAAAGAATATGAAAAGAAAAAGTCATTTCATATAAAGCCGGACAAAAAGGAGGTGAAAGAATTTATGGGACGATTCCCCTTCTCTGCTACAATCTCACAGACAGATGCAATAGAAAGCGTACTTAAAGATTTTGAGAAAAAGCATGCAATGTCTCGCCTACTTGAGGGTGACGTAGGCTCTGGAAAAACTGCAGTCGCAGCAACACTCGTGCACGCTGTCACGACCACACACCCCCTTAAATCTGACGGATCGCGGCAAGATTTTGGTAATTTACAAACTGCATATATGGTGCCAACAGAGATCTTAGCCAAACAGCATTTTGAGACTTTTATAGAGTATTTTGAACACTTGCCTATAAACATAGGGCTCATAACCTCAAGTGGATGTAAGAAATTTCCTTCTAAAGTAGACCCAAGCGGAGCTACTAATATATCCCGCTCACAGCTCCTAAAATGGGTTGAGAACGGCGAAATACCAATACTTATTGGTACACACTCTCTCATTCAAAAGACGGTTAAATTTGAGAATCTGGCCTTTATAATCATAGATGAACAACATAGATTTGGTACCGCACAAAGACAGAAACTCACAAGGAAAGACGACATCTCCCCGCACTTACTTTCAATGACCGCAACACCAATACCCAGGACTTTAGCCTTGACTGTCTATGGGGATTTAGACCTAACGATTCTGGACCAAATGCCAAAAGGCAGAAAGCCTATAATCACACAGATCGTTACACCAACTAAAAGAGATAGTGTTTATGAAGAAATAAGAAAGGAGCTAAAAGCAGGTCGTCAAGCTTATGTAATAACTCCACGTATAGACGAGCCTGACCCAAACAAAGAAAAAGCTGTAAATGCAAAGTCGGTAAAGGAAGAAGCTAAAAGATTAAAGAAAGATATTTTCCCTGAATATGAAATAGACATATTGCACAGCAAGATGAAGCCGAGTGAGAAGGAGGAGGTAATGGATAAATTTACTGAAAATGAAATACAGATACTTGTCGCAACTTCTGTGGTGGAAGTTGGTGTGAACGTACCAAATGCTACTGTGATAATCATAGAAGGTGCAGAGCGTTTTGGACTTGCCCAGCTCCACCAACTTCGCGGACGAGTAATACGAAGTAACCATCAGGCGTACTGCTTCGTATTTTCAGAAAGTAAAACTGCCAAAACTGCGGAAAGACTTAAAGCTCTAAAAACTGCCAAAAATGGTTTTGAACTTGCAGAGTTTGACTTGGGTATTCGCGGTTCCGGAGAGCTCTACGGCAAACGCCAGTCTGGACTTTCAGACATCGCAATGGAAGCAATGAAAAACCTCAAGATGGTAGAGGCCGCGCGCGAGGAAGCGCAAAAGTTGGTGGCAAAGGACAGTGAACTAAAAAACCACCGCGCCATTGCCGAGATAATAGAAAGAAAGACGAAAGATATTCACTTTGAGTAA
>JABGQE010000023.1 GCA_018648925.1 bacterium
GTTTCAAAAACTTATACGAAGAGTAACACGTGTTCTCAAGTGAGTCAATATTCAGCTTTAAATTAACTCTTGAATTAACTCTAGAGTTAAAATAAATCCATAAAATCTGTTAAAATATAAAATATGTTTATTTTAATAATAGCAATACTGGCCATAGGTTTGGGGCTCTATTATATAACTACTATAGATTTTGAAGTGGGGGATGGGTTTAGCGAGATGAAGAAGGGTGTACGTGATGTGGACTACAAGGTTATAGATAAAGAAGAGGTTAAAAAACTACTATAATTTTATTTGCATTCTGCTTCACATTCGTATATTGTATGCAAAGAAATTATATTGAAGTGGTCATTTTATATAGAGAGGAATAGGCTATGTTAAAATCATTTTTGGTGGGAGAAAGGGTAAAGGTGCAATGTCCTGTTTGTCAGAGTAAAGATGAAACCGCTACGGTAAACAGTGATGTAGTAACAGCAACGATGGACTACCACACTTCCCCAACAGGTAAAAAAAGATGTGATGGAGCAGGCACAGAGGTCTCTGTTGTAGAAGAACTTAAAGCCAAAAATTAATTTTATGTAAAGGGAGGCGTTTATGAGCGGGGAGAAAAGAAAGAGAGCCAAATCAAAAAAAGATGAGCACATAAAACCATGGAAGAAGAAAAAATCAAAAAAGACCTCAAAAGGTAAATAGACCCGACTAAGTAGATAGAAAAGCCCAGCTATCTACTTAGTCGGGTTTTTCTATAAGTTGAAGGGCTTGACAAAACAGGTTAGACTTGATATAGTTTTGCAAGATAGATATTAACTTGGTGTAATGCCAAGTAAACAATTATATAAGGAGGATTTAGAAATGCTTATAAATAGTAGATTAGTGAGAGCTTCATGGATGTCGTCTATAGCAGGTGGCACCATGTTGACGGTGTTGGTATGGCTTATGCTTGCAGAATATTTAACGGCTTTGAAGCTTCCATTGTTGTTTGTTTATACAGACCACTTTTCAGTTCCAACAGTACTTACTAAGGCTCTAGGTGTACTAGCTTTATGTGCTCTTGGTATTGGCGTGCTCGTATTGATATGGGAGTCTATGGCTAAATTTACTCCTAAAAATCTTTGCTTGTGCACAGAGCCATTAGACGAACATCTGAGGTGTGAAGCTTGTGAAGATATTTCAAAAACAACAGAGATAGTTAAAGTAAAAGAGTGTAAAAATTGTGGTAAGGTTTATGATTCCAAAGAATCAACAAGAGGACACGAGTGTTCACAGTAAAAGTAGTACCCCCCCGGAAGAATTAAAACGCTTTCGGGGGATTGTTGTTTATAGTATCCTTTAGGTATGTTTAACATCAGCGACTATCTCTCAAAGTTTAAAAATATTACACCGCCGGACAAGTTCGTAAAAGACGAGCTAGTAGCTGTGGTGAAAGAAGTGGTGGGTGTAGAGATAGAGAAAGACAGTATAGATGTACGTAATGGAACCGTCTTCCTGTCAGTAGACCCTATAATAAAAAATGAAATCTTTTTAAGAAAAACAGAAGTACTAGAGAGTCTGAGGGAAAAGTTAAAGAGTTATAAGAAAACCGTTAGAGATTTACATTAAAGACCATCTCAACTTCGCCTCTGTTGAATACCGCATCGTAGCCGATTATTTTTAATCGGTTTTTGCTTTGTATGTTGTCCAGACTACTTGGCACGAATGAAAAACTAAATGGAGCTTTCTTAGATGAGCCGACAAAGGTGTCGTTTATAAAAATGTCTATTTTAGAAAGTGCGAAGTGGCTGTTGTAAGAAGTGTTTATCGTTATCTTGCCGTCTTTTGAATAAGTAGTGTTTGAGATTGGGTTTGTAATGGTGATGTTTGGTGTAAATTCTGGTTTGTGTAAATCATCCGTCGCTGTGGGAAGCTCACCTAATGTAGTAGATGCAAAACCGTTTTCAATACGCCACTGTTCCACAGGGTATTCCCAGAATTTGAACTGGGAGTCTTTCTCTGGGCTTTCAGGGTTTGCTCCGTTAGGGTCGCTCTTGTCCACCCAGTAGAGTATAGAGTGTATGTCTGTAAGCACTCTGTTTTCTTTTGTTTCCTCTGGTGTGTATTGTGTTGCAAATTTACCAGAGATCTTGTCCACGGTGTATTCCACTCCACCTTTCCATACGTCTTTAAGAACTGGCTTTAGAGTGCTCGGGTCTGCCTCGTCTGGCTTTTTAAACTTCTCGTCGTCTAGCACAGCTAGAGCTTCCCTCATAAATGCATTCCACATTGGCGCCACTATAAAGCCTGCAACCTTTTTCTCCATTGAGCTATTGTCGTTGTTCCCAGCCCATGTACCCACTGAGATGTTCGGCGTGTAGCCGATAATCCAAGCGTCGCGGTAGTCGTTAGTAGTTCCTGTCTTTGCGGCTACATCTCTACCACCAAAGTATAAGTAAGAGTGTCGCCCAAACGCTGGTGCACGTGCGTCTTCGTCTGAAAGTATGTCTGATATTTGGCGCGCTGTGTTTGCAGGCAAGACGGTTTCTGTCCTTTGCGTGAACTCTTCTATGATATTCCCAGCTCCGTCTTCAACTTTTAGTATTGCTACTGGTTCGTTGCGTACCCCCTCGTTTGCAAACACACCGTAAGCGCTTGTCATGTTTAACAGTGAGACCTCACCTCCTCCTAGTACTAGTGTGAGTCCGTATCTGTTTATGTCGGCAAGACCTTTGATGCCCATGTCTTTGGCAGTACGTAGTGAGTCACGAAGTCCTGATAGATATAGCGCCTTTACAGCAGGGACGTTCACAGATTGTGCAAGAGCGTCACGGAATGTCATAGGCCCACTGAAGACACCGTCGTAGTTTACTGGTGAATAACATTCTTCTTTGCCTTCTTCACCTGCAGTGTCCAAGTCGTCTGGTTCACAGGTTGTCTGGAATTGTGTCTTTAGGTTAAATACAGTTGTTTCCGGTGTGAACCCTTTTTTGAAAGCTGTAGCGTATACGAATGGCTTGAACGCAGACCCTGGTTGGCGGTTGGGGTTTATCGCTACGTTGAAGTTGCCGTCTATCTCTTCGTCGAAGTAGTCACGAGAGCCGACCATCGTAAGTATCTGTCCTGTCTTAGGGTCTACGGCTGTGAGTCCAGCGTTTGAAGCATTAAACTTTTCAGTGTTCTCATGTGCGAATTTAAATATTATCTCTTCAGCTTTTTGTTGTAGGTCAAAGTTAAGGGTTGTCGTAACCTTAAACCCTTTTTCTTCTACTGCACGTCTGCCGTATTTGTTCTCAAGATAATCTATTACATAAAATACAAAGTGAGGCGCATTGATACCTGTGTCACGTTGTGGGCTAAACGCTATAACCTCTTCTCTTGCAGATGTGAACTCTTCGTCTGTTATGAAACCGTTCTGGAGCATCCTGTCTAGTACCAAGTTCTTTCTCTCATCAAGAGCGTCTCTGTTGTTGCCGTATGGAGAGTAAAAGGTTGGTGCTTGGGGTAGCGCTGCAAGGTATGCAGACTCTGCTAGTGTTAGATCTGCTGCATCCTTGCCGAAGAACATACCGCTTGCTTCAGCGATACCGTAGATGTTGCCACCGTATGGGGATTCGTTAAGGTAAAGCTCAAGGATCTCTTCTTTAGTACGTTCACGCTCTAGCTTAAGTGCCAGTATCCACTCTTTTAGTTTTCTAGAGATCTTTTTGTCCGCAGTTAGTATGGAGTTCTTCACAACTTGCTGGGTAATAGTAGAACCACCTTGTCCTGAATAACCCTCTTTGAGTCCGAAGTTTACAAGTATTGCTCGCAGTATTGCTTTCGGCCTGATTCCGCTGTGTTCATAAAATTGCGCATCTTCTATGGCAACTGCCGCGTTCTTTACGTTGCGTGAAACCTCAGAAAGGGAGATAACGGTCCTTTGTATGTTTTCATGCACATCGTATAGAAGTACTTCACCTGTTCTGTCGTAGATTTTAGTAGACTGTCTGACTTTGCGCTTCTCAAACGAATCAAGCTCCGGTATAGAAAGGGACGACACCCATATGAAGATTATCCCAGCACCAAAAAGTCCAGCTATGATAACTAGTTTAACTATCGTCCTAAATAGGTTATGTGTTTTGCTTCGTTTTCCCCCTGACATATGTTTACTTGAACTATTAGCTACTTATGATACCATTTTTGGTAGATTGTTTATATCCTAAATTTAGCAGAAGGAGGTATGGTAATGTTCTATATAGCACTTCTTTATGTGGGAATATGTATATTTGCCGGGTTCCTGTTAGCATTTATTGAATTTGTTTTTAATTTATATATGTCGGAGGCGTCTTTCAGGTCATTATGTGGAGAATTTTGGGATAATTTTTTTATTTTTTCAATAGAAGCATTAATCTTTTTACCAGAATTTTTTCTAGTAAAGATTATTAGGGTATTTATTATGATGTTTTCTGTCTGGTGTTATGTTCGAGCAGGATAAAATTCTAATAAAGGAGAGGTGATTATGCTTCAAATATTGATTTATATCGCAATGGTTTATGTAATGTCCTGTTTACTTACTGGCTTTATCTTTGCTTTATTTGAGCTCCTGTTAAATTTGTTTATAGGAGAAGGGTTCTTATACTTAGAAGCTTTAGATACATTTTTTATTGTGGCGATATTTCGTACGTCAATATTGTCAGGTTCTTATTTAAAAGAAAAGGCGCTTAATCTGTTTCAGACAAAGCGCCTTTTTTTATAGACACCGATTGTGATACAGTATACATATGTTTTGGGGAGCAAAAAAAATTAGAGTAAATATAGACGAGGGAAAAATTGAGAATTTTCTTAATAGAAGTGTTGAGAATATTTACCCTAGTCGTGAATTTCTAGAAGCAGAGCTTAAGAAAGGTAAGCAACTTAGTATTTACCTCGGTATTGACCCCACTGGCCCAACGCTTCACCTCGGGCACGCTATTGTCTTAAAAAAGATGCAAGAGTTCCAAGAGATGGGACACAAAGTGATTTTACTCATAGGGGATTTTACAGGGATGATAGGTGATCCGACTGACAAAACATCTTTACGACAAAAACTTACCAAAAAGCGGGTTTTAGACAATGCAAAGTTATACAAGCAACAGGCTTCTTTGTTTTTAAAATTTAGTGGTAATAATAGTGCGGAAATAAAATACAATTCAGAGTGGCTTTCAAAGATGAATTTTGAAGATGTACTAGAGCTTGCATCACATATGACGGTAGAGCAGATGTTAAAGCGTGACATGTTTGAGGAGCGTCAGAAACAAGAGAAGCCGATTTATATACATGAGTTTATGTATCCTCTTATGCAAGGGTATGACTCTGTAGCTATGGATGTAGACGGGGAGATAGGCGGGAATGACCAGACATTTAATATGCTTACAGGAAGGACTCTTATGAAGCAGATGCTACAGAAAGAAAAGTTTGTACTTACAGCAAAGCTTCTTGAAGATACAACAGGAATAAAAATGGGTAAGACTCAAGGCAATATGATTACGTTTGCAGACAGTGAAAACGATATGTTTGGTAAGGTAATGAGTTGGACTGACGGTATGATTCTCGCTGGGTTTGAGCTTGCTACAAGTGTTTCGATAGGCGAAATTGAGAATATAAAAACAGAGCTTGAGGGTGGAGCGAATCCGAAAGATATAAAGATGCGACTCGCAAGAGAGATTGTGACTATCTACCATGGAGAGCAAAAGGCAAAGAGTGCCGAGAATGATTTTAATAATACATTTAGAGACGGGGGTGTGTCAGCAGATGCAGATGAGGTAAGTGTAAGTGCAGGAACGATGCTTTTTGAGGCAGTACTTCAAGTGGAAGGTTTAGTAAAATCTAAGTCAGACCTAAGAAGGCTTATAGACGCTGGAGCTGTGGCAGTGGTTGACGGAAATGTGATAAACGATATTAATTTTGGAATAAATAAAGACGTAACTCTCAAAATAGGGAAGCGAAGATTCCTAAAAATAAAAGTTAAATAAAAAACACCCGCGCTCCGCGCGGGTGTTTTTTATTTAGTCTTCGTCTTCTGTTTCTTCTTCGTCCTCATCGGTTGGTGACATTTCGTCACTCATACCTAGGACTTCGTCTAATTCACCATCGTGAACCATTGTTTCGTCTTCCATATGATTGGTTATTATAATTATATTTTTAAACGACCCAGCCTAGCTGAAATACGGTATTTAGGCTTAGCACTATATTTTTATCAAATCTAAAATTTTTTGCAAGTATTAAAAAATGCTTTTGTGGATATCTAAAACCTCTCTGATGCAGAGCATGTAAGACCTACTGCTATGGCATCATACTCGTCATCATATTTTATTTCCTTTTCTATTTTTATAAGGTTTTTTACCATCGCTACGACTTGCTGCTTGTCGCCATGTCCGTCGCCAGCTACTGCGACCTTAATCTGGAGTGGTGTGTACTCAAACACTTTAAGTTTGTTTTTAAGCGCTATGTAGATAAGCGCCCCACGTACTTCAGACACGTTAGTCGCTGTCTTTTGGTTTGTATTAAAGAAAAGTTTCTCAATAGCAAAACCTTCTGGCTTATATTTTTCTATAACTCTCTCTACTTCTTGCCCGACAAGCTCTAGGCGCTCAATAAATGAAAGTTCTTTGGAAGTTTTAAAACAATCAGAGTAAATAAGCTCCTCTCCGCCTGAGCCGTTTGAGGTTTTTTCTAAAATCGCAATCCCAACTCGCTCATACCCTGGGTCTATGGATAATATGGTCATATGTATATAGTACAGCCGAGGTTGTGTATTGTAACCCCTTGACAAATAATGCTAAGTATGCTAGTATATATGTAATACATTGAGTATTATTTTGTACATTAATATTATCTTTTTAGTTTTTGATCTCATGAAAGGGGACCAAAAATGAAAATCAAATCTGTTTTTATCACACTGTTGTTTGTCGGGGTTACATTTTTTTGTACTTGCACATTTGCTCAGAAGGAAGAAGCAACAGAAGGTACTGGTATAGCTATGATTGATAACGCAATGTTGAAGCTAGAGCTGCTTAGTATTCAATCCAAAGTAGACGATCTTGCAAAGATTTCGTTATCTAATACAGAGACTCTTGCTGTTGTTGAAATACAAAAAGCAAAGTTTCAGTCTTTTGTTGATACTTCTGATGATGCTAAAGCTGTAGAAAAAGTAAGTGAGGCTTTAATAAAAGTAAACGCCATTGTTGCAAAAATTGAGGGGGTACAGGTTGAGATCCAAACAGAGATGGACAAGCTTCTAAAAGAAGCTGAGGATTTGGTAGTAAATAGATAAGGTAAATTAAGGTTTCGGAAGGACGTAAGATTGCGTCCTTCCACAGAGTTTAAAGTTCACATTTATGTGGGCTTTTTTGTTTGCTATTGCAAAAAATAATAAATAATATATACTTTTTATATATGCAAACACAGACAAACATTTTAATAAAAATAGATAAAAATCTTAAAGAGAAGACACGTAAGAAAGCTCAAAACATGGGGCTTAATCTTAGTAATGTTACAAAAATGCTTTATACACACTTTCTAGATAGTCCTGATGTAAAGATAGATTTTGGAGAAATAAAATTTGATGAGATGTTTAAAAAAGAAAGTACAAGAAAACAATTGGTGAGTTTAGGTAATGCTATAGAAAAACATGTCCCAAATAATTATCACTAAAAGTTTCCAAAA
>JABGQE010000024.1 GCA_018648925.1 bacterium
GGCGGTTTTTCTTTGGGTTTGCGGCGATTGTGGTGGGGAGTATAGTAATCGCCTTTATTGCCGTTTATTTCAGCCCAGAATCGCGCTTTGAGCGCGAGGTAGCAGGTTTACAAGAACAATACGCTAATGATATTTATGGCGGAGATACTCCAGAGGAGACGTTAGAACTTTTTATACAAGCGCTTGAGAGTGGAGATGTTGAATTAGCGAGTAAGTACGTTATTATTGAAAAACAACAATTACTTCTTGATGAACTAAAAATTAGTAAAGAGAAAGGGTTCTTAGATGATTATATAAATATTCTTATTGATAGTGTTGGGAATAAATCTCATAATCAAGATTTAAATTCATATGAATTCAGGTCAGAATATAATGGAGAAAATATATTTGTTGCAAGAATTATCTTAAATACATTAACAGATAAATGGAAAATAAGCGAAATATAAAATTATTAATAAATTTTATAATAATGGGAATACTTCTAGTATTCCCATTATCGTCTTTTGCTTATGCTGATAAGACAACACACCCAGCACTTACAAATGAAATCGTAAAGTTTTTTAATACTAACTATCCAGATTTAGAGCTTGATGATAAAGAGAAAGAGCTTGTTGTTCAGGGGAGCATAGATGAAGACGCTTTTGGTAGGTGGATGCGTCACTATTATGATCCAGTTTATGACAGAGGTATTACTGTTGGTAAAAAATGGCAAAGCTCTAAAGAGTGGTCACAAGACAGTAAAGCGCAAGCTGGTATTATAGACAGCGCTTTCGCGGGCTCTCTGAAGTCATATTATGGTCATAAGGGGGATTATTCGTGGGAGAGGGCGATATATGAATATACGTGGGGTGATAGGGAATATGGATTAAATGCTCTTGGGCATATATTGCACTTTATAGAAGATGCTACAGTACCTCCTCATACTAGGAATGATATACATCTTGTATATTTTGATGATGTGTTCCACGACAGAAGTCCATATGAACATTGGGCTAGTAAGTTTAATATTGAGAATATAGACGTAATTAGTGAATTAGGAAATAAAAAGCCAGTAGAGCTTGATACACTTGATGAGTATTTTGACACAGTAGCGAGCCATACAAACAAGAACTTCTTTAGTAAAGATACTATTTTTGATGAGGAATATCGTAGTCCCATTGTTAAACTCATTGATAATAAAACCCTAAGCAATGGTGTGGAATATACTTTTGGTTATTTTGATAATGGTGAAAGAAAATACAAAATTATATTAATTGATAAAGAATTTAATAAAACATCAGGTAAGGTCGATGAAACTTATTTTATAGAAGACGAAGACAATTTAATCCTCGCTGACTATTGGAATATTCTTTCAAAACAAGCAGTACTTAATGGCGCAGGGGTGGTCAAATTGTTCTTTGATGAAGTTGAAAAAGAAAGTAAAACAGAGGTTTTAAAAATGAAAAATAGAAGTTGGTTTAAAAGGATATATGATGCAACTGTAGGAAAAATATTCGGTATATCTAAAGGTTTGTGTGGTTCAAGTGTGAGCTATGAAGATTTACAAGGTGCAGTTGTAGGGTCACAAAAAGTAGCTGTCGTAAGTAAAGAGCTTACAGTCAAAAAAGAAGAGCCTGTAATTATTGAAATAGAGTCAGAAAAAGAAATAGAAGTAATGGAAGACATAATTTTAGTAGAAGATGAAAAAGTAAAAGAGCCGGCGACTACAACTGAAAAAACATTAATGGAGATATATGAATCTAGGCTTATTCCCGTAGACACGCCGTTCTTTGGTGGTGGAGGTGGAGGAAGTAACAATACTTCAGATTCGACTTCAGAGGCTGTTGAGGTGAAAGCGGTGGTACCAACACTTTCATTAACTTCAACGGAATGTCAAAATACTCTCTCTGTGTCAGGGTGTCTTGTTGCTACAACCACGCTTAATTTTTCATGGAGCTCTGATTCAAACGATCTTGATTATTATCTTCTTAATCAAAACGGCGCTATTTCAACTACGACAGCAACCTCTACGATAATTACAACCTCAGATAATACAGCTTATACATTTTTAATATCTGTAAAAGATGATTCTGGGAATGTGTCAGCAACTTCAACACAAGAAATTGAAGTAATGACAAGCCCTATAGTGATCAATGAAGTCGCTTGGGCAGGTACAGCAACATCTTCTTCTGACGAATGGGTTGAGCTTTATAATAAATCAAATAAAGATATTGATTTATCACAATGGGTATTTATGGCGGAAGATGGTGTCCCTTATATACCACTCTCTAGTACTATTTCTGCTGGTGGATATTATCTTATTGAAAGGTCAATAGATGATAATACAATAAGTGATATTCAAGCTGATTTAGCAATACCGTTTAGTGGAGTTGGTAGCGGTTCAGGACTCGGTGACTCTGGTGAACATCTGTCACTTGTATATGTTAATCAAAATGCTACAAGTACTGTAGATGAAGTACCTCTTTGTAATTTTTCTTGGTGTGGCGGTTCGAGTAATAGTAAATATACAATGGAGAGATATGATACAGATGTATCTGGTGACACTGCTACAAATTGGGGTAATTCTATTGGAGAATTTATATTAAATGGTTCAGACGCAGAAGGAGCTGCGATAAAAGGAACACCAAAAGCAAAAAATAGTATAAGTTATAAGATAGCAAATGGAACAACTCTGTCGTCTGACAAAACACTTACACAAGAAGATTCTCCATATTTAATCGATAGAAATGGATTTTCTGTGAATTCTGGAGTTAATCTAACTCTTGAAGAGGGGGTTGTTATAAAAATTGTTAATCCAAATACGCCATCAATTGTAATCAATGGAACTTTGAAAACGAACGGTACTTCAGCAAACCCTGTTGTTATAACAGCATTTGCTGACGATGAATATGGTGGAGATATGAACAGTGATGCAACAGCTACCACACCCACAGCTGGTAGTTGGAAAAGTATAACAATAAATAGCTCAAGTAGTGGGTCGTCGCTCACAAATACAATTATTCGTCATGGTGGTGTGTGGTTTGATGGTATTGGTGTAGTAAAAGCAATGGTTATCGTAGATACCGCTAATGTTGATTTTCAAAATGTGACGATTGAGCACTCTAAAAAACATGGACTTCATTTAACATCTTCTGCAAGCACTATAACAAATTCTACATTTCAGAATAATAATACTGATTCAGATTCCGCTGGTCTTTATGTTAGTGAAGGGTCGCCTACTATTTCAAATAGCACATTTAAAGATAATAAATACGGAATGTATGCATATTATTCCCCAAATTTGTCCGCATCTTCAAATACTTTCACTAATAATTCAATTGAAGCGGTACGCATCAGTGGCGCCATAGGGTCATTTTCTGGAAACACAGGGTCAGGTAACGGGACTAATGCTATTACAATAGGTAATGGCAGTAATATTACTGATACTACAAACGGTACAACCACACTTAACGCTAACGCTTTGTCATACCTTGTGCAAAATGATGCACGTATAATTGCAAGTACCACCCTTGCTTTTGGAGAAGGTGTTGTTATAAAAGGTCATAACAATGAGGCCAGTTCTCTAGGTAGGATTATAGTAAAAGACGGAGGCTCTGTTTTTAAAAGTGGTTCTTCAATAAACGATCTTATATTTACTTCAATTCATGACGATTCTGTCGGTACGGCTGTTGATTCAGACACAACCTCTTCCTCAGCTGGAGATTGGTACGGAATAGATGTAGAAAATGGCGGTACTTTAAATCTGAACGGCTTTACGTTGCGCTATGCCGGAGCTGTAACAACTTCATCTGGCAACGACAAAGGTGGGATTAAGTTTGACGGGGGGACAGCAACAAGTACGATTACAAACGCATTGTTTGATAACAATTATCAATTTGGCATACGTCTACAAAACAGTACAAAGCTAACAGTCAGCGACACGACATTTAAAAACCATACAGAGCAAAAGGTTGCACCCGCAACCGCGGTTTGGCTTACTGATTCCAGTATTGAACTTCAGGATATTATATTTGAGAGCAATGATTTGGATATCCATTCATTCAGCGCTTCTACTGTAAGCTGTCTGAATTGTGGCACGCCGACCACAGACCCAGCAGGGCTTTTGCCATAAATTTTATTCAATAAAAAAACCGCATATCCAACATAGCTAAGTTAATATAGCTAGCTGGATATGGGTTTCTCTTCCTACTTAATATAGCGGATAGAGCGCGTGACCCTTGTCTTTAGGTTTCTAAAGCGGAAGTGTCTTGATATATTTCTCTATAAATCTTAATAAAGATCTTGATATGGGGGTATTTTTTGAAATATTCCCCACATCCTTTCGTTGTGTTTCTAATACTCCACAGGCATGCGTTACGGATGTCACTGTTTGTAAAAACTGATTCTTTCAAATCGATTTCTATATGAACATGCAATGAGGAAGGCTGACAAGAGGTTTTTTCAGAATCTTCTTTGATTTCTGCGGTCTCTATTTTCAAAACTTCAGTATTAGTCTTTTCAGTAGCTTCTTCAGCGACTATGCTCATAAGCATTTTCATATTAGTATCTGAATCAATTGTTAGTGTATTACATTCTTCCAAATAATCCATAAGTCTGAGTTTTTCTTCATCTCTTTTCTCATTATCTTCCATACTTATACTCCTCCATATAAAGATCAAAATAGTAATTTTTTATACCATAGAAACTATACATTTTTGTATATATTATGTCAATATGTAAGTGGTGTTTATGATTGACAAAATGGCGAATTAGCTGTATATTTTCGGAAGAATAATCTATATTGTAGGTGGTCATTTATAAAAAAATTCGATAATATTAACATTTCTAACTTTTTAAGATTGGAGGATGTATATGAAAGAGCTTAAAGAAGTGCCTGTTACTAAGTATGAATTTAGATTAATGCTTTATACTAGCCTTGGTATAGGTCAGGTAACAACAGCAGCGGATTGTCTTAGGAAAGAAATTGATGAAATACTAGCTGGGTATTTTGGTAATAATTTTGCATATGACATTATTGATGATAAAGAGAAGTTCGAGACGATTTGTTTCAAGGTAGGATTTAATGCGCCAAGAGATAATGGAAAAGAGGTCGGGGATGAAATAATGAGTAAGTGTGAGATAGTTATTGGCTATAGTGTTAAACCACCAATAGAAGACTGTAAAGGTGTGAGTACTCTTGTTGAAGGAGAGCAAGCAAGAAAACGTACGATCAAATTTTTCAGCGTAACATTAATCTCGATAGAGAAGGAAGATTTAGGAGCGTATCTTGCTGACCATATCCTTCCAGCTGTAGAGAAAATCTTTAACGGGGGTGTAGGTGGAAATGTTACAGCGGTTTGTGAAGAAAAGAAATATGCGATATTTAGCATAACTCTAACGTCCTTACTTGTTGTGGCCAATAGTATTAAGAAGGCACTTACAGTTTCGCTTAATGTCATTTCTCACTCAGAGCTTGAAGAAGTCGAATAAAGAAGTAGGTACAGGATTTAATGTTGAAAGGCCACCAATAGGGGTGGTCTTTTTAGACCCTAAGGTTATACACATAAGGCTTGTGTTACTTATATTTATGTGGTATTCTTTTAGGTGGAAAGTAGCAATCTATTAGTATTTTTTCTTATTTCTATTAATTTTATTTTGGGAGGTATGTAAGGTGGTAAAAGAACCAATCAAAACAAAAGAAGAAAAAGACAATACCAGCAGTTTCGGTACAATGGTTAACAGGGGTGTTCCTGAGGATTCAGTCGGAGTAAATATAGTAGCCAAAAAAGGGAATACAGAAATTGCAAAAAATTCTGGAAAAAGAATTCAGGAGCAAGTTTTGCAATAATCTCTGTAAGTACATTTTTACAAGACATATTAGGAATATATTTATAGCTCAATTTCCCTCAGCACGAGAGAGATTGGGCTATTAATCTATATAAGACTTTTTTGATTATATATGGTTATATAACAACATAGCGCTATGAAGCGGATTTTAATATTTTCAACATCATATAGCCCTCTTTGGGGTGGAGCGGAGATCGCTCTGAAAGAGATAACCGATAGGCTTAAATCGGAGGATTTTTGCTTTGATATGGTTACGATGCGACATGACAAAACTCTGCCTAAATTTGAGAAAATTGGAAAGATAAACGTACACAGAGTTTCTTCTTCCAAATTACTTTTTTCATTTTCTGCATACTTTAAAGCATTGTCTTTACATAGGAAAAATAAATACGATATCGCATGGTCCATGATGGCAGGGAGGAATGGTTTCGCCGCTTTGTTTTTTAAGCTTACAAAAAAAGAAGTCAGATTCCTTTTAACACTCCAAGAAGGGGATAGGTTGAGCTATCCGAAAGAGCGTGCAGGGGCATTATGGTTTGCGGTTGGTGGATTATTTAAAAAAGTTTTTACAAAAGCAGATTCTATACAAGTGATTTCAAAATACTTAGAGACTTGGGCGCGTGATATTGGATACGAAGGTGAAATTGAATTGGTGCCAAATGGCGCAGATATAGAAAAATTCCAAACTACAAAACACAGAACACAAATAGAAGAATTAAAGAAAGAGCTGGGAATTGAGGATGGCGAGAAAGTTATTATTACAACAGGACGTCTTGTGGAGAAGAATGCAGTTGAAGATATTGTAAGAGCACTGACATTCTTGCCAGATAACTATAAGCTGTTAATTGCAGGAACAGGGGAGCTTTTCTATGAACTTCGCAAACTTACGGATGAGCTGCAGCTTACAAAAAGGGTGTTATTTGTGGGTCATATAGAACATGGTGAGTTACCTAAATATCTCCATATCTCGGACGTATTTGTGCGTCCATCGCTCTCTGAGGGGCTCGGAATCTCGTTTATAGAGGCTATGGCGGCTGGTGTGCCAGTTGTAGCGACCGAAGTAGGCGGAATCACTGATTTCCT
>JABGQE010000025.1:0-4795 GCA_018648925.1 bacterium
AACAATGCCTATAGCTAAAGCCATTTAGCTATTCTATATTAAAATCCCCAAAATTCATAATGAGGTTTAAACCCCCTTCTTCCCATAACCCTCTATCTTTTTATGCCATTGTTCTTTCTTCGCATCTGACGCACGTTCTGATGGACCGAAGGTTGTGACCTCCACTGGATTTATACCCGCAAAGCCAAGTATTCCGCGCGCGATCTCATTAGTAAAATCTCCAAAGTGAAAACGTATCTTCATAGGCTTCATACCTGCTGTTACTATTACTCGTGCGCTTTTACCTGTAAGAAGTGGCGTCCACTCGCCTGGGTGTTCTTTTGAAAAATTAAATGCAAAGCTTGGTATGAACATCCTGTCGAACATTCCTTTAAGAAGTGCTGGCATCGTACACCACCAATTGGGGTATAACACCACTATATGGTCAGCCCATTTCATGTCTTTCTGTACTTTTAGAAGATCTGGTTCAATCTCTTGTATTACTTTGTATCCTTTATGTAGTATCGGGTCAAACTTTAACTCACCTATATTTGTACGCCTCACTTCATGCCCACCTTCGCGCGCAGCTTTACCATAAGTATCTGCTAAATACCCTGAGAGAGTATCACTGTCTGGGTGTCCAAGTAATATGTAAATCTTTTTCTTTTTTTTCATATTAGTGAACTAAAAAGTATTCGTATAAATAAAATCCTGATATTGCTAACACTCCAACAACGGTAATCCAAAACAATATCTTTAACATAATAATCATCACATCTTCGTCGCCTTTTGCTTTAAAGTATTCTAAAAATCCAAGTAAATAAAATATCACGATTGCTATAACTCCCTTCCCTATCCAATGATGCGAAAAAGTATCTGCTAGATAATTCTTGAAGGGTTTATATAATTCACCGAAGATTGTGGCAAAAGTTATAAATACTATTGCTACGATAGCTGATACTGCAAACGATGTTATGCATTTATTCTTTTTTGTATTTTTTGTATTTTCCATATTATCTTGCTGCTCCTGATATTACTAGACCACCAAGCGCCATAGACACAGCTATTATAAGTGTGATTAAAGCCACAAGCGCAAGTGCATTGCGGAGTCTTTTGTTCTCTTGCAACTTACCACCCTTAAGCCAAATAACAAGCAAAACTACAAATGCAAGAATTGGGAGAAATAGAAATATATGCTCTTTCACTTCCATAATCACCAGATGCACCCATGGAGTCGGACCCTCTTTTATGCCTGGCTTCACATTACTTCCGTAGTACACAACATAATAAAATCCGCCAGTTATCCAAGCTGTAACATATGCTACAAATGCGATAAATGACGACACCTTTAGAGAACGGACTGGAAGCTCTCTTTTGAAAAGCCACATGAGTGTCATGTACGAAGCTGCAATACCGATTACACCTATAAGTACATGTATGCTTAGATATATTGAAAGTGAAGTAGTCATATTATCTTTTACCTAAATATAATCTTTTAACTAATGAGAGTATTCCTATTACTATCACCACTCCTATCAGATAGAAGAATAAGAAAGCAAAATAAGAATAATCTACACCTCTAATTATACCAAGTACAAGTGCTCCGTACCAAGACGTAAGTGACAGAGACTCTCCAAGCCACATTGGTATTCTTCGCATTTGTATCAGAAGTGCATTTGCTACAAGCACAAGTATTACTGTGAGCTTAGCCCAAAGACGCGGGTCCATAAGCCTTTCTTCTTGTCCTGTAAAACGATATTCTAAGAAGAATCCAAAACCTGTTATTACAGCAATAGCAAGTCCAATACGTAAAACCATAAAAATGACCGAAAGCCATTCCCCTTCCATAGGGTCTATCTTCCCATCCTTCATCGCTTTCAGATAAAGTATCCCACCAAAAGTAGCACCTCCTACGCCAAGTGCTACTCCTATAAGGTGTGCAACAATAAGAAATGAATGAATATCCATATCTCTTATATTACATTATTTTCTTCAACTCTTCTTGATGGTTTTGCATAACTTCCATCATAGCTGTCATTTGGTCTTTACCGTCTTTCATTTTTGCTTGCGCTTCTTCAGCTATCTGCTGGAAAAGCTGTGGGTTCTTCTCTATCATACCTATAAGCTTGTCCTGCTGATCTTGTGGTACGTCCTTAAGCTGACGCTTAAGCATCTTCTTCATTAAAAAGTTTTTTAACATAATGTTCATTATATCGTTTCTTGGAATCTGGAGCAAATGTGATATATACTTAAAGACAATGACCGAACATCAATTAGACAAAGCAAAGAAAAAGATATTTGAAGATGCTAAAAAGGTTCTTGAGGGTAATTGGATAGAGCTTGAGGATGGTAAAGGCTACACTCGCCCAGCAGAGGGTATCTATCCACTACAGTGGAGTTCGGATTCTAGCTTTGCTGCATATGGCTACTCACACTACGATGTACCAAAAGCTATAACTGAGCTTCGTACACTCTTTGATGGTCAATGGTCAAACGGTTTTTTGCCTCATATAAACTTCCATAGAAAAGTTGACCACTACTTCCCTAATGAAGACTTTTGGGATTCTAAAAATGTCACTGATAAATCTCCTAGAGATGTAGGCACTTCTGGTATTACTCAACCTCCTATAGTCGCTATGGCAGTATGGCACATATATAAACGTCTTAAGCTTGAAGGCGAAGAAGGTGCTCAGGCATTCTTAGATGAGTTCTACCCTAAACTTTATAAACTTCATAAATATTTTCACGAACATAGAGACCCAGAGAACTGGGGGCTTGTCACTATCTATCATCCATGGGAGTCAGGTTTTGACAACTCTCCACGTTGGGATGATGCAATGGCAGAGATAATTCCAAAAGATCTACCAGAATATGAAAGAATGGATACACGATATGTTGACAAAGAAAACCGACCGACCGATGACAGTTATGACAAATACGTATATTTAGCGCTTGAATTAAAAAAGAAAAACTACGACGATGAACTTATATATAGAGACCACCCTTTTAGAGTAAAGGATAAAGTTACGTCTTCCATACTTTATATGGCAGACAAAAGACTTAAAGAGATGGCTGAGACCGCGGGTTATGATACATCTGAGATAGATAGATGGATGAAACTATTTGAAGAAAATCTAAACAGCAAACTCTGGAATGCAGAGAAGAAATCATTTTATGATTTTGACCTTAATAAAAATGATTATATAAAAGTACAGACTGCAGGAGCGCTTATGCCGCTTACAACTGGAATACTATCAAAAGAGCAGATCAAAGATATCGTCGGGCATATGAATAGTAAAGATTTCTGTGGAGATGGTTCGTGCATCATAGACCTTATACCGTCAAACAGTATTAATGAAGAGACATTTGATGATGACCACTATTGGCGTGGACCTATATGGATAAATGTAAATTGGTTTATGTGGAAAGGATTTAAAGAATACGATATGAAATACAGTGCAAATAGTTTCAAAAAAAGAATCCTTAATTTAATAGAAAACGCCGGCTTCTGGGAATACTATTCTCCTATCACAGGTAAAGGTACTGGTGCGAAAGACTTCTCATGGACTGCAGCACTTACTATAGATATCTTGTTTGATGATTTATAAAAAATAAAGGACTGTCCTTTATTTTTTCTTTCGCCATTCATCTATCTTTTTATGATCCCCTGAAAGCAACACTTTTGGTACACGATATTTTTTGCCTTTGTACTCTAGTACTTCCGGACGTGTATATACGTCAGAACTTGCTATCCTTTCCTCTTCTATTGAATCTACATTACCTAACACTCCTTTTATCTGCCTTGCTACCGCGTCCAAAATTATCATCGCTGGTAATTCCCCACCTGTAAGCACATATGGTCCTACTGTTACAACTTCTGCTTTAAAGATCTTTCTTACTCGTGCATCTATGCCCTCATAGCGCCCTGAGATTATCACCACATCTTTATATTGCTTAGAGAGCCTTTTAGCATAAACATTATCAAATTGTTTGCCGTTAGGGGCCAAGAATATCACTTTTACCTTTTTCTTACGTCCTACTGCCTTCTCTACTGCTTTGAGTATTGCTTGTGCTTCTAGCACCATACCAGGCCCACCGCCATACGGCTTTTGGTCTACTCTTTTATGCTTATCTTTCGTAAAGTCTCGTGGATTATAGAACTTTATTTTAATTTTCTTATCTTTCACCGCGCGTGCAATAATAGACTCATTTATATATGAGCTGAATGAGTCTGGAAATAATGTAATTATGTGAAAATTCATAATTTTAAAAGAAAAAACTGTGATATTAGAGTATCACAGTTTTTTCTTTTTGTTTTAAAGTAATTAAACTTTTAGGTCTTCCATTGCTTCGTCAACACTTTTCTCTGGTGCTGCTTCTGCTGCTGCTGGAGCTCTTGTCCCACCTTCTGGTTCGTTAATCTTAAGGTTAACTCGAGCGTTGTTTTTCATTCCAACTACTCGCAAGAGTGTTCGGATAGCTTTAGCTGTGTTACCTTGTCGGCCAATAATCTTTCCCATGTCTTCTGCGTTTATATCAAGAGTGAGAAGAACTCCCATCTCGTCAACAACTCTAGTAACTTTTACGTCATCTGGATTGTCAACTAATTCCTTAATCATAAACTCTAAAAATGCTTGATCTTTTTCCATATTGTTAAATATCTTTACTTGCTAAACTTTCTAATAATCCGAGCAGGCTTTCGACTTTCTGCTATGTATAATATACACGATTGTGCCAAAATGTCAAGTGAGATCTAATCCTCTTTAAAGACAAAATGCTTATATCCGTAGAAGTTCCACATCATCGCTACAAATAC
>JABGQE010000025.1:4895-6388 GCA_018648925.1 bacterium
TCTCTCCTGATATTTGATTCTGTCGATTAGTTTCTTCTCTTATTACTTCTAGTACGTCGTCTTTATGTTTATTTATATCTTCTATTATTGCATCAATCTTACTTCTATTCATACCAATAAAACCACGAATTGACTTCGGAAAAGAAGTTCTATCACCATTTTTCCCATTCTTGCCGATCCTCCCAGCAATAAAAGTGATGATAACTATAGCGACGACTACGATAATCAAGATTATGTAGCTCATATAAATATTGTATTATAGATGTCAAATAATTGAAATGGTAGTGATTGGATAAGTGGTTTATATCAAAACCAATCTTAATTTTGAGTCTGTTTATTTTCTACAGCTAAGAGTCTCCTTAACAACCGTATTTATAATAGAATCATGTGTTTCCTTAGGGTAAGCAAATTCTGAACTGCCGGGAACATTATTGTCTTGTATGACTTTAGGACTGCAGAGCGAAGCAAAAGCTCCACAAGACGAACGGAGTGTCTGGTCCTCCACTGTTTTGTGGTGAAATATTTTTACATTAGCAGGTGGTTTTGCGTACGGATTAATACCTAACCCTATTTCTTTATTAAGACCAGTAAATTGCTGCGCGATTTGTTCGGCTGCTGATCCAAATTTATAGCCGTTAAGAGGTGACGCAAGCGTATGGACCTCTATATAAGTAGCGTTTCCAAGCAGATGAGCTGCATAGGAAGCTACTACTCCACCAGCGCTTTGTCCATATATTATGATCTCATCAAATTCTTGTGTAGCGAATGTGTTGTATTCCGAAACAAATCTAGTACCAATAGTATTCAGAGTCTCCTGATTAGCATCATAGGTAAAGTATAAGTATCCTCCGAAATTAGGATCCACTGAAACCGCGTTTTTTATTGTGGTTTTTCCAGCATCAGGACCGCCAGCACCATGAATCACGATATATCCTCGGCTTGCAATAGACTGATTTGCAGTACAAATATATGTATCAGATGAATATGTTGTCGTTTGTGCCTTAGCCGAACTTGTTTCAGTTACTTGCTTAGATACTTCCTTAGACACTATGCTATATATTTCTTCATTAGTAAGCCCTACAAAATCAAAGTTACTTAAGTCAACCTCTTCAGGAGAGACGCCCATCTCTAAAAGAGTTTTGTTTATCTCTTGTTGAGTAATCGCTTCTCTAATTTCTTCAGGACTAGCCCCTTTTTCGAGATTATAGTCTTCAGGATTAAGACCGGATTCTTCAATTGCTTTGTTTACTTTAGCGGTATAGATTTTATCATAAGTGACTTTGCTAATAATTCCTGCCACAGCAACGACAATGATGATAGCTACTATTAAGATTAGTTTCTTCATAAAGAGTATTATATTTTTATTATTATAATATTATAATAATAAAACATAAATATTTCTTTTGCAAAAATAAAAGACGCCTAAAGGCGCTTTTAATTTTGTGGACCCGACAGGACTCGAACCTGCCACCTCCTCAGTGCAAGTGAGGCGC
>JABGQE010000026.1 GCA_018648925.1 bacterium
ATAGCAATGTCTGTGTAGTGGGGGATGTAGACCAAAACATTTATAGTTGGCGTGGAGCAGACATTCAAAATATGTTGGATTTTGAAAAACAGTATTCTGGAACCAAAACACTCTTACTTGAAGAGAACTATCGCTCTACTAAAACCATTCTTGAAGCATCAAACAGAATTATAAAGAAAAATAAAAACAGAAAAGAAAAAACTCTCTTCACAAACAATCAAAACGGCGAAAACATATCACTTTTCTCTGCATACAATGAAATGCAAGAAGCGCAGTTTGTCGCTCTCAAGGCGGGGGAACTTATAGAGGCAGGAATAAATCCCAAAGAAATAGCCGTCCTTTACAGGGCTAACTTTCAGTCTAGAATCCTAGAAGAGGTGTTTTTAGCGATGGATATACCATATCAAGTGCTCGGTGTACGGTTCTTTGAGCGTAAAGAAGTTAAGGATATTCTGGCATTCTTGTCTGCCGCGCTTAATCCAGATAGTATCTCTGATATGAAAAGGATTATAAATGTACCAGCTCGTGGGATCGGTAAAATAACACTTCTAAAAATAGTAGAAGGGAGAGAAGATGAGCTAAGTCCTAAAGTTGCACAGAAAGTTGCTAACTTCAAACACTTGCTCGAGAGAATCGCTGAGGTAGCGATGAGTAAAAAACCAAGTGAAACTATTAAATTCATCTTAAAAGAGTCTGGTATTGAGGCAATGTTAAAAACTAAAAACGAAGAAGACCTTGAAAGGCTCGAAAACATAAAAGAACTTGCAACTTTAGCAATGCGTTACGATAAACTTTCTCCACAAGAGGGAATAGAGAAACTTTTAGAAGATGCAGCGCTTGCATCAGACCAAGATGAACTCAAAGAAGATAAAAATGCAGTGCGGCTAATGACAGTGCACGCGTCAAAAGGCTTGGAATTTGGAATTGTATTTATAACAGGGCTCGAAGACGGGCTTTTCCCACATACATCTATGTCAGACGAGAAGAGAGACGACGAAGAAGAACGAAGGCTGTTTTATGTAGCGTTAACACGCGCAAAGAAAAAAGTTTTCCTCACTTATGCGTCAGTCCGCACCATTTTTGGTTCACAAACTGTAAATTTACCGTCAGACTTCATTATGGATATAGAAGACGACCTGATAGACGAGGTCTCACTTGATAATGTTGATGGTATTGATGATACTAATCATACTAGTAGGGAATTTTTAATATTATAATTATGATATGAGACCAAAGAAATCACTAGGGCAAAATTTCTTAACATCACAATCTGTGGTGGATAAGATAGTAGAGACGGCAAATCTTAATCCAAAAGACGTTGTTTTAGAAGTGGGGCCAGGGAAGGGAGTACTCACACAGGCTTTACTTGAAAAAGCTGGGAAAGTAATAGCGGTTGAAAAGGATGACGCATTGATTTATCTATTGAAAGAAAAGTTTGCACAAGAAATCAAAGAAGAGAAGCTGGTTTTAGTACGTGGGGATATCTTGAAATTTGATTTTGAAGAACATGGTTTAAAAAAAAGTAATTATAAAATAGTCGCAAACATACCGTATTACATCACAGGAGAGTTTTTGCGAAGCGTATTATCATCAGATATTCAGCCGTCACAGATGGTTCTACTTGTGCAGAAAGAAGTAGCAGAGAGGATAGCACGAAGTAAGAAAGAAAGTATTTTGTCCCTAAGTATAAAGGTTTATGGTGAGCCTAAGTATATTCAGATAGTTAAAGCGGGGAGTTTTAACCCAGCACCTAAGGTTGATTCTGCTATTTTGTCTATAGAAAATCTTTCAAAGAAGTTCTTTGATGAAGTAAGCGAAGAGAGGTTTTTCGAAGTTATAAAAACAGGTTTTGCACATAAGAGAAAGCTTTTGTTAAGTAACTTAAGTGTCTTAAAAGAAAAAGAAGAAATAAAAAAAGCTTTTGTTAAAGCTAAGATAAATGAAAAAGCCCGCGCAGAAGTTCTGTCTCTAGAGCAATGGCTCTTAATAGTTAAAATTATTTAAAAAAGAAAGAGCGTTGTTCTCAAAAACTGAGAGAACAACGCTTTTCGTTTATAAAATTAAAACATATTACTTGGAATCTTCCCTAAAAAGCGGGTATGCATTCATCCATTTCACCTACATCAGATTTCTTTACAAGATTATACTGATTACCTACAACATCTTTACAATACTTTATTTCGTGCCCTTTGTCTGATCCAAGTGTTGTAAATACCATACCTTCTGGCGCATGACCATATTGATCAATAGATTCCACAACAACTTCATTTGGCGCAATTTTACTAGTACGATTGTGTGTAGATTCATTTGGTACATAAGCACTTGATTGTGAAGTAGAGGTTTTTGAATCCACATTAGTTTGTGCTTCACTATACTTTGGACCAACCACTCTACCATCTGAACCAAAATGAATAACTACAGCAGATGTCGTTTTTGCGCCCTTTGACTTAAGTATTGATCCTATGCCTTGCTCGGTTGCTGTTGATGTCGTAGAGCTGAAAGCATCCAATATTGAATCTCCGGCTGGACTATAAAAATCTGGAAGAATAGTATCTGACAGATTCCATATAACTGTGTCCCCAATAAGAGTGTCAAAGAAACCTTTCTTTTTGGGTGTAGTGTTATATGTCCACACTTCTCCATAGGTTGAATTTTGCATTACATTGTTTGGTTGCCCTAACTCACTAATCACCTGTGCTTTTGTCCAGCCGGGCTGAACAGCAAAAGCAATCTTACTGAAAGACATCGCTACTACTAAAAGTAATAATATAGTTATAAATCTTTTCATTTTACTCACCCCTTCCTTATTCAGAAAATAGTTAGAATTTTTATATATATTTCAATATTTATTTATATAGAACAAGTAAAATAATACTTGATTATTTATACTACCTACCTCGTATACTAGCAAATTATAAGCGTTTTGTCAATAGCTGACGTAAATACTGTGGATATTTCAAAGTAGTGAAAAGCCTATATTCTAAAGCTTAATAAGCATTTTAACCAATCCCACAAATACCATTTGAGGAATCCCATATCACAGCTCTACCAGCTCCATATAAGTTTTTACATCCAAGCTGAACATCACATGCACTACCACCGCTTCCACAATCATCCACTGGCACACACCCATGACTTCCACACTTTAAACCACAGTTACAACATGGTGCCGATACATTTGATCCACTACTACCTCCACCCTTAGCTCTAAAGCATTCTTCAGCCTGAGCCTCTTTTAAAAACAGTCCTTCTAGTTTATCTACAATATTAATAATTTTTTTACTAGTCTTTCTTTGCGCATTAAATAATATATTTGCAAATATTTTTTTAGAGAGCTCAGAGCTGATTAATTCCTTTCGGAAGAATCTTCTTTCGTCATCCAAGATACTTTTCCAAGTTTGATTTGCTCCAATTCTAAATTTAACAGCTTCTTCTTCCGAATAGAATCCTTGTTCTTCAAAAACATTTATAATTGTATTTACAAATGCAAATATTTCCTCTTCTGAATCAAAACTCTCAATCATTTCATAACCTTCACTAAGAAAGCTTTGTTCAACAAAAACATTTTGAGTAAAAGTAAGCCCGTCTGTAAAATAATCTGGATAAAGTTTATTGAAAACTATTTGCTCTATTTCAACCTCACTTAGTTTGGGTTTTTCAAGTAAAACAATCTCTATGTCCTGCTCGTTTTGTGGATTTTCATAAATAATTGGAGTGAATTGCTCTATTACAGGCGCTACCTCTTGAAATATTTCAGTTTCTGGACTTAAAAAAGATAAGTTTTTGTTTAGAAAGCTTTGTGATTCATTGTTTTCTTCTTTTTGAAAATCAAATGTAGTAAAAGTTGGTCTATCTATGGTTTCTCTTGCGCTGGATGTTGTAGGGAATTCTGTCGCATCTTGAGTAATAGTTGGATTTTCCTTAGAAAATAAGAAAATCCAGCTGATTATAGCTACAAAAATAATGATTATTAAGATAGAGAGATTTTTTTTATTCATTTATATTTATACTAACTTCTTATGCTTATAGATTGCAAGTTATTATCCACATAAAATAGGATTTTTAAGTACTTAAAAACCCTTATTTTTGGTATAATTTTGTTTATAACAAGGGAAATATTTTGAATTTTTCACAGAGAAAAAAGCTTATATTTGTAGTTTTTGGTTTGCTTGTGATAGCAGTACTAGGTTTTTTTGCGGTACGGCCAAATAGCTATAATTACGAAGGTTTATTTTCAAGTAATTCTTTGGATAATGGGGCGCAACGGCAGGCTTTTAATAGTGTAACGAAAAAGGACAGCGATGAAGACGGTCTTAAAGACTGGGAAGAAGAGCTGTGGGGGACTGACCCTAATAACAAAGACACTGATGCAGACGGTACAAATGATGGCGATGAAATAAACCAAAACAGAAATCCACTTAAAGCTGGTCCTAATGATGTGCTTAGTGACGAGGAGATTCTAAGCGTTAGCAAAGACAATAATGTTTATGATGAAGTTGGGCTCACAGCTACAGATAAGTTTGCGCAGGATTTTTTTACAGAATATCTTTTACTTAAAGATTCTGAAGGAGTTGTTGATGAATATGGTAAAAATTTATTAATTGAATCTACAATCTCTAAAGTTCTTGATTCTGACGATTCTCTAATTGGGTATACAAATTCAGATTTAATTATTTCAGATAATATAGATAAAGATTTTGTCAGAGTTTATGGAAACACTCTCGGCAGAATTATCTTTGATAATTCTCCAGAGACAGACAGCGAATCAGATATTTTAAATAAAATAATTGCTGGCGGTAGTAAAGAAGAGGTAAGAAAAATAGACATTATTATAAGTTCTTATAATAATACAGCCAAGGAAATGTTTTCCGTAAGTGTGCCAAAAGATGCGGTTGAAAAACATATTGATCTGATTGAGAGTATTGAGCAAATCTCAAAATATATTGAAGATATAGGAGTTATAAATGAAGACCCTATACGTGCAATTGTTGGTATTGAAGGGTATGAGAGAGGTATTTTAACTTTAGATAATTCCTTAAATAATTTACGAAATTATTTTGCAAATAAAGGGGTTATCTTTGATGAAGGTGAGGTAGGTTCTATATTTTTAAATAACATATAATAATTTATGAAAATTATAGTTAAAAAACTAATACTCGTTACTTTAATAACCAGCCAGTTGTTCCTGTTCTTTTCCTATGCAGGTGTTGTGTCGGCAAGAGTACCTGTTATTGATCATAAAGTTGAAAGGAATACAAAAAACATAAAAGAAAAAACTTCTTGGTTAGTTAAAAAGGAGAAGGTTTTAGATAGCGGCGGGATTTTTGGTGTAGGTGGGCATGTTCTTGCTAAGACTGCAATCAATGTTTTGACTGAAAGTATTGTTAATTGGATTAATAGAGGGTTTGACGGTAACCCCGCCTTTGTAGATGATTTCGGCGGATTCTTAAGAGAGATTGCAGATAGAGAGACCTCACTGTTTATAGAAGGGACCTCACTTGAACTTTTGTGTAGTCCGTGGAGAGCAAATATTAAAGTCGCGCTTTCTTTGCCGACCGGATACAGAGAAGAAGTTGCTTGTACGCTCTCTGACATAGTAGCGAATATGGACAACTTCGTACATGGAGACTTTAGTCAAGGTGGTTGGGGTGGATGGTTTCAACTTACAACACGGCCGAACAATAATCCGTACAGTCTTTATATATCATCAGCATCTGAGCTTGATTCGCGTATTGCACGTCAACAAGGTATAGATAGAGAACAGCTTGCTTGGGGGCAGGGATTTCTATCAAAACAGGATTGTGACCCACCAGGGTCTCAAAATTGCAAGACCGTAACGCCAGGAACTGTAATAAATTCTCAGCTTGAAAAGGTTCTTAATACAAGTTTGACACAATTGGAGCTTG
>JABGQE010000027.1 GCA_018648925.1 bacterium
CATTGTTAGACCACTCTACTCATGTACTCAAAAACGGAAAGGTGACAGAACTTTCGACAGAAGATTATTCAGCCTTTAAGCAAATCCAGAAAAAGAAGAGTGCGCAAGGGATGCGTTTCATTGGTGTGTCATATAAAGACGTAAACTGGAAAGAGGTGTCAGACGGAGTAGTTGTAGACAAAAAGAGCAAAAAAAGTAAAAGTCTGGCAGAGAAAACAATCTTTGCAGGCTTTATGGCATTTGAAGATCCGGTTCGTGAAGATGCTAAAGAGTCTATAGCAAAGGTAAAAGGCGCAGGTGCGCGAGTGATTATGCTTACTGGAGACAATCCAGAAACTGCAAAAAACATTGCTATAAAGGTTGGGATTGCAACAAAAGATGACTATGCGCTTTTAGGTAGTGACACAGAACTCCAAGATGACAAACAACTTTTAAAAACACTCCAAAAGGTAAAAATATTTTCACGCATGTTACCAGACCAGAAGTTGCGTATAGTAAGACTTTTACGTGGCGACGGCGAGATTGTGGCGATGACAGGAGACGGTATAAACGACGCACCTGCACTTCGCTCTGCAAATATTGGCATCGCTGTAGGAAGTGGTACAGAAGTAGCACAAGAAGCAGCAGATATAATACTTCTTAATAACAGTTTTTCTATAATAGTGTCTGCTATAGAAGAGGGAAGGAAAATAATTGATAATCTAAAAAAGATTCTTTCTTACTTACTTTCGACGAGTTTTGTGGAAGTATTTATAATAGTCGGTGCACTTGCATTTGGCGCACCTATCCCACTTCTCCCAGCACAGATCCTCTGGGCAAATATTATAGAAGAGGGGCTTATGAGTTTTGCTTTTGCTTTTGAGAAAAAAGATAAGAACCTTATGAAGCGCGACCCACGTTCACATCAGTCTAAAAACATACTTACGCCAAAGATAAAGAAATTTATTTTGACCATTGGAGTAGTGACAGGCGTAGTACTTGCAGCCTTATACTTTTTACTCCTAAAGATGGGAGTGCCAGTAGATACAGCACGTACAATGATGTTCGTAGCTATCTCTATAGACTCAATGTTCTTTACGTTCTCACTTAAGAGTTTTGACACACCGCTTCACAAGATAAATATATTCTCAAACAAGTTCTTAATAGTCGCTTTCTTCTTTAGTCTTGCGCTTCTTGTCGCCGCTATATCACTCTCACCACTTAGGACATTACTATCACTCACTACACTTACAACACCACAGTTTGTAACTCTTGGTATACTTGGACTATTTAACCTCGCAACCATAGAGATAGCAAAATACTACTTATTCTTCAGGAAGAAATAATGTGGTAGAATTGACCTAATATGACAAGCGCTATTGGATTAATCGTAATAATATTAGTTGTCTTCACTGCTATAAACGGAGTGATTGTTTGGTTTGTTATGCGTAAAAAGGGAGGTAAGAATGACAGTCAGTCCAATATGCTTATCCAAAACCAACTTCAAGAGCTCACAAGAGTGATGGACAGTAAGTTTGGTGAGAGCACAAAGCAGATGAGTGAGTCCATGCGACATCAGTTCGGTCAGTCACAAAAGCTTGTGCAGGACGTAAATGAGCAGATGACCAAACATATGATGGACATCTCTAGAAGTACTGCAGAGACAAATGAGTCTAATAAACAAGTATTTACTATTGCAGAGCAATTACAGAATTTAGAAAAAGTACTAAAACATCAGAAGCAAAGAGGGAACTTAGGCGAGGCATCTCTGGAGCTCATCTTGAGTAATATCTTACCTGCGACAGCTTATAAACTCCAGTATCAGTTTGAAAGTGGGGAAGCAGTAGATGCTGTGATAGTGACAAAAGAAGGAATGATACCTGTAGATGCAAAGTTCTCACTTGATAATTATAATCGTGTGGTAAACGAAGATGACGAGCACAGAAAAGTGGAACTTCAAAAAGAATTTAAAAATGATCTTAAGAAAAGGATAGATGAGACAGCAAAATATATAAAACCAAAAGATGGTACGTTGCCGTTTGCGTTTATGTTCATTCCAGCTGAAGGTATTTACTATGACCTGCTTGTAAATGAAGTAGGATCAGTGAAGGTCAACACTAGGAGCTTGATAGACTATGCTTATAAAGATAAGAATGTGATTATCGTATCACCAACGACATTTGCGGCGTATTTGCAGTCAGTGCTATACGGCTTTAGAGCATTCAAGATAGAAGAGTCTGCAAAGCAGATAGGGAAGCAAGTAGAGGGGCTTACACGGCACCTAAAGAGCTATGACGAGTACTTTAAGAAGGTTGGCAACTCACTTTCTACTACTGTAAATCACTATAATTCAGCTTCAAAAGAGCTCGGAAAGATAGATAAAGATGTACTTAAAATAACAGGCGAATCAGCTGAAATAGACACTGTTTTCATAGAAAAGCCAGAAAAGGAGGAATAACTTGATTTATTCTTAATATAGGTTAATATATAGCTAATATGAAAGAATTTGCAGTAATAGAGACTGGGGGTAAGCAATATCGCGTATCTGAAGGGGATACAGTGAAGATAGAGCGGCTCCCAGGCGAACATAAAGCAGGCGACAAAATCACTTTTGATAAAGTGCTTCTTACTGATAACGGTAAAGATACAGAGCTTGGAGCACCGTATATAGAAAAGGCAAAGGTTGTCGGAAGCTTTATAGAAGAAGGAAAAGCAAAGAAAATAGATGTAATCAAATTCAAGTCAAAATCTCGATACAATAAAAAGAGGGGGCATAGACAGATTTTTAATACAGTAAAGATAGAATCTCTTAAATAATAAAAAAACCACTTATCTAAAGATAAGTGGTTTTTTTATGTTCTATTTTTAAATGCATTCTTAAGAGTGTCTGAATCTGGGTACTCTAGCTCTATGCCGGTAGAAAGTCCACGCCCGAGCATTGTGATCTTTATAGAGTCCTTCTCCGCCAGCGGCGTTAACAGTTCTCTTACATATCTTTCTGTATTTTCTCCATCTGGATTTACTGAAAGTGCTAGGATAATTTCTTTTATATTTTCATCTTTTATCCTCTCTTTTAACTGACTAACTCTAATTCTATTTTCAGGATTTTTTTCTAGTATTGGCACTTTACCTCCGAGTATAAAATACTTACCTTCGTAGATTTTGCTTTTTTCTATATTTTCAAAGTCAGCATCACGTTCTATTATCATAAGCATATCGTTGTGTCGGTTTGAGTCTCTACAAATCTCACATACTTTAGTATTGTGCAGTGGGTTTGAAAAGAAACGCATACAAGACTCACAAGTAGACACTTCTTTTTTAATTTCTAGTAATAGGCGAGACAGCTCTTCTAAAAAAGAAGCGTTTCTAGTAAGCAAAAAATATACGAAACGCTTCGCTTGTCGCGGTCCAATACCGGGGAATTTAGAAAACAATTCTGTTAGTTTATTTATTGTATTCATTAAAAATCTACACTAGCTTCTTCGGTTTCTGCAAAGTCACCAAAACTACTCTTATCTATACTATTAAATGTAACTCTCTTTTCATCAAAATATAGATCTACCTTACCGACTGGGCCGTTTCTATGTTTTTCTACTAATATCTCTGCGATATTTGTCTTTTCAGATTCATCATTCATTTTGTCTTCTCTGTGTATGAACATTACTACGTCTGCGTCTTGCTCAATAGAACCTGAGTCACGAAGGTCAGATAGTCTTGGTCTTCCACGACGCTGTTCAATAGCACGAGAGAGCTGAGAGAGGGCAATCACAGGTACTTCAAGTTCACGTGCCATCGTCTTAAGTGAACGAGAAATCTCTGTAACTTGTTGAGTCATAGAATCAGAAGCTTTGGTGTTTGTCGGCGCCATAAGTTGTAAATAGTCTACTATTATAAGTCCGATACCACGTTCACTTTTGAGTCTACGTGCCACAGAACGCATTTTAAGGATATTGTTTGCTGGCTGGTCATCTATGAATATAGGTGCTTTAGCAAGAGAATCTAGAGCTTCTCGTATCTTATCAAATTCTGAGTCTACTGTAAGTTGTCCTGTACGAAGCTTCCATGCGTCTACATTAGATTCTGATGCAAGCATTCTGTCCACTAGTTGCTGTGAGCTCATCTCAAGGGAGAATATCCCCACAGGCACATTATGTTTTGTTGCAGCTTGTCTTGCGATATCAAGGGCAAGAGCTGTTTTACCCATAGAAGGGCGAGCAGCGAGTATGATGAGGTCAGATTTCTGGAAACCAGAAAGCATATTATCTAAATCTTTAAATCCACTTTGTACTCCACGAAGCTCACCTTTTGATTTATGTAAATGGTCAATCCTGTCCCACGCTTCACCGAGTGAATCTTTGATCTCTGTGAATTTGTGTAGAGTAGGGGATTCTGTAACTTCATAAATCTTCTTTTCTGCTTTGTCTAACATTTCGTCTAAGTCGTGTCCCTCGTCGTATCCAAGTTGTGAAATATAGTCCGCTGCATTTATAAGTGAGCGCATCATTCCTGTTTTTTGTACAAGTCCTGCATAGTGCTTTGCATTACCTGCAGAGGGGACTAGATTTACAAGCTCTGACAAATAACCTCTTCCACCGATTTGCTCTAACTGCTTTTTCTCTTTCATCTTTGATGATACAGAAAGTAAATCAATAGGTTCGTTTTTGCCGAAAAGTTCAAATATTGCTTTGTATATCATCCTATGCTTTTCAGCGTAGAAAGAATCAGGAGAGATGATAGTAGTGATCTCGTTTAAAATATCAGGCTTGAGCATTATAGAACCCAAGAGCGCTTTTTCAGAATCAATATTCTGCGGAGGGACACGAAGGTTACTTCGTGTCCCGTAAGTTTGAGATTTCTGAGATGTTTGGTTAGTTGCCATATTAAATCTATTTTAGCACAAACAAAAAATCTAACATCTTGCCAAAATGATGTAAAAAGTGTCTAACTTGTGGAAA
>JABGQE010000028.1 GCA_018648925.1 bacterium
GGAATCCTTCCCCCAGCTTCGCGCTCCTCCTCGCAGTTGTAATACAACATCTTCAGTACCGTTCGGATTTAACCAATAGCTTAACATTTGTAGTTCGCTTTTTCGTACCTACGGAGTCCACGCTCGCACAACCCCCATCCTCTTTTTCATCACCGATTATTTCTCAAAGTATCTAATGTCTCTCACTTCGCTTAACGTCGGCGCTCATATCATCCTTTACGCCCTAGCGGTAATGCCCTCGGACGACGACGCTTTCTGTTTACGCTTGTCCCAAAACCTACCCATACGCGCGTAGAAAGCTCCCAAATGCGTGAAAACGACGGCAAAGCTTCGCTTTGCATTAATAGGGTCATTTACACCATTTGGCCCTATTCATGAATGAAATTAGAGTTTGTCTTTGAGTAAAATTATGGTTTTTTAATATACAAAACACCTTTTCCTTTCTTTCCGACTTGGATTATTTTTCCTTCATTTTCTAAGTGATCTAGATAACGAGTAGTTGTTCTTTTTGGAGTTCGTAATAGTTTTTGTACATCTGCACTTATAATCTGAGATTTCATCTCAAATAGTGTCATTATCTTATCTAATTTCTTTCGTTTTCGTTCTTGGATTTTTGCACGGGCTTTAGTTAAAAGTTTCTGGATTATATTTGGATCGGTTTTATAAATAATCTTTTCTACGATTTTGGTTTGTTGTATTGGTTTGGGTTTAATTTGCGATTCTTGTGGTGATGGAGTTGCTTCCACTTCTTCTTTTGGAGTTTCTATTGGTGATGGAGTGATTTCTTGAGTAGGAGTTTGAATTGGAGTTTCTTGTTTTACTTGTTCTTTAATTTCGGGTTTAGTTTCAATTTTTTCTTTAGTTTCAGAAATGACTTCAGTTGGTGTTTCTGTTTTGATTTCAATCTCTGGCGAGGCAGTCACGACAGGTTCACTTTTGGTTGATTCTTTGACTTCTGTTTTAATTTCAGTTTCTGAGGTATTTGCAGTCTTATTTTCAGCGGTAACCCCCGTTAATTTCGGCTCTGCTAGAGTTGGCTTCTCTTCAGTTGTTTTGGTTAATGGCTCAGTATTTGGTTTTTCGCTCATAATTTCAGCACTCTCTGTTTCCGTAGAAACGCTTGTTTTTAGCTCTTTTTGCTCAACTTCTGGTACTTGAACTGTATTTTGCTCTTGCGGATTTTCTAAATTATCCTTATTTTCAGGGCTTTTTTGAGTATTTTCTTGATTATTTTGTGTCTGATTATCGTTTGTCATATTTATATTTAAAGCGTTATTTCATATAGAATCTTGCAAGGTTTTATGGGAATATAGAGCTTTTAGGTCAAATCTACCAGTATTTTATATGAAATATGGTTATTTTAGAATGTAATATACCCCCTTGCCAGAAGTTCCTATTTGTTCAATTTTTTGCTCTTTTTCTAATTCGTTTAGATATTTAGACGCCGTCTGGTCAGAAACATCAAGGAGTTTTTCAACATCATTGCAAGTTACCTGCCCTGAGCCTGCCGAAGGGTGCCTTTTTATACCACAGGCCTTTAGCTCTTCATCGTGAACAGCTTCGCCTTTCATCAATTCCAAAATCTTTTGTTTTCGGTTTTCTGTTCGTTCAGTTAAAGCCTCTCGTGACTCGGCACGCATTTTGCTCATTTCTTCTGCTTGCTTTGGTGTGAATGTTTTAGCAGTTTTTCTGCCAATTGTAAAACTAATGATAGCGACAATAATTAAGATTAAGTAGTTCATAAATTAATTATCTTTTGTACCTCCCACGTACCCCCTTCTCAATCTCGTTTCTGTCTCTGCCATATGTGAGATGTGAGAGTTGTTTGTCATAAAAGGTACCTGACACCTTTTAACTGCAAGATACCACTTATCACTCTTTTTATATATAGCTGTAAACTTCTTGTTCATAACATCTACATAATACCAGACCAAGCCATATTTTATAAACTGTGTTTTTTACCGAACTCGTAACCTTTAATTAAGGCATCTTTTATTCCAGTCTTAAAAACACTAATATAATTTTTTATAAAATAATCTTCACCTAAACTTTTTTTCAAAATATCTGACGATGACTCCTCAGACTTTGTCAATGACTCTACCAAAATCTCCATCATTTTCTTATGATGACTACTCATCTGCTCTTTGTTTTTCTCGTAATACTTTCTAGTATCTTCATCTAATTCATTTAAAACTTCTTCTAAGGCATTATTCGCCATATCCTCATAAGACTTACTGGATTCTATATCCAACAAATCTTCTTTTGGTTTGTCATCACCAGAAAGATTAATTTCTATATCGTCCCATTTGCTTTTCTTTTTTTCATCCTCTGGTGGCTGTTTTGGTCCTTCGAATTTTTCCATAAAATTATATTTTAGACTGATTGTTAATCTTTACTTATTATACCTCCTCCGTATCTCCTTCTTAACCTCATCCCTGTCTCTACCGTATGTGAGATGCGAGAGTTGTTTGAGATTTTCTGCAACTTATTTAAGACTATCCAATATATCGTTAAGCTCCTTATCTTCAAGTAATTCTTGCATTTCTTTTAGACTTTTCTCTTCTGCATCTTTTTCTTCTTTTTCCATGCGTTCAAGTTCTTTATCTGCTATATTGTTTGCTATCTTACCAATTTCATCTGTTAGTTCACTTGTTGCTTCAGTAACTTCTTCAAGATCTGTTCCAACATCTTCAAAAGTATTGCCTAAATCCTCCATTTGATCTATCAGTCCATACATCCTCTTAATAGCTATGCTATCTACCTTTTTCTCTAATTCTAATTTTCTATTAAATTCTTCGTCATTTAATTCTACCTTTGTTGACAATTCTTTAAGCTCATTTATTGTCTCGTCATCTACATTTTCTTTTTTAAAACACCCCATAGCTGCTACACTACTTAACATAACAACAGCTCCCATATATAATATACGTTTCTTAAAACCATTTCCTTTTTCAATATTTCCAACCAATTCTTTCTCACCGCTGACCAATTCTTTACGGTTTTTAGATTTATCTGATTCAAAATCGTTTTGATTTTCAAATTTAATTCCTTCCATATTTTTAATTTATTGTTTTTAATTTTTCTTCCTCTTCTTTTAATATCCTTTCTAGCGCTTCCTTATCGCCACTTTCAATAGCTAATATTTTTCTTTTGGAAAAATCTGTAAAAGATTTCAACTCGTCTTCATCTGATGAATTTTCTAAATGCAGAAGTATTGGTTTTAAAATATTTGGCTTTGTTTCTACTATCTTAAAAACTTTTTCTTTCCAGAAATTTTTATCTTCATCTGAAAGTGAAGAAGTGTCTATTATACCTCTTAGTTTTTCCAAATCATTCATATATTTATTATTAATACTAATCACTTATTTATTATACCTCTCACGTATCTCCTCCTCAACCTCGTTTCTGTCTCTGCCGTAAGTAAGGTGTGAGAGTTGTTTAAGATTTTCGGCAACTTCTTTGTTTGATTGAGCTGGCGGGAGTGTTTCTATACTAAACGGTTTTACGGGTCTGCCATTTACCAACATCTTAAGATATGCATTTCTGTTGTCTATATTCATAAGGTCATTTGCAGTAAACACTGGCTCAAACTGATTCTTAAGATACTCTGCATCATCTGCTCCTACTCTGAAAGAACAAATTGAACCGACATTACCAAACACAGAATCTTTTATCTTATCATCAAGCTGTGCTATAAACTGATGCGCTATAGAAAGCCCGAGTTTATACTTTCTAGCCTCTGAAAGAATAGTTGATATAGAATCTGTTGTGATATTTTGAAACTCATCTAAATGTAAATAGAAATCTGGCGCATTTTGTCCTCCTTGTTGTATGTCGTCCACTCGCGAAAGCGCAGCCATCAAGATTTTACCGACAAGTATAAGTCCTATGAGATGAGCATTGATATCTCCAAGTCGTCCTTTCGCCAAATTCACGAGAAGAATCTTTTTACCGTCCATTATCTCTCTGAAATTGAAAGACGACTTACTTTGTCCGATAATCGGACGCATGATATCATTTGCCAAGAATACATCAAACTTGTTTGTGATATACGGCACTATGTTTGCAAGCGCTCCCTCACCTCCAGCTTTCTCTGCGATCTCTTTCCAAAACTGTACAACTATCGGATTACCGCACTTAGATAACTTCATGTTTCTAAACTCTTCGTCTACAAGCACGCGCGACACATCAAGAAGAGTATTTCCGCTTGCTGGGTCTTCAATCACAAGCAGTGTTGCATTTCTAAAGTATTGCTCAAACATAGGTCCCATTGATTCTGGTGTATCGCCATAAAGTTTCTGGAAAATACTAAACATCTCATTTACCACAAACGTTTTTTGTTCTGGAAATCGTTCATCGTACTCAAGCATATTGAGAGCCATTGGTCTTTCTGTATAACCTGGATCAAAATATATTACATCTTTCATCCTATGTTCTGGTACCGCGCCTAGTATGTCGTTAATATCTACACCGTGCGGGTCTATCACACATACACCGTCGCCATTTATGATATCTTGCACTGCCATGTTTTTGAGAAGTGTTGATTTACCTGTACCTGTCTGACCTATTGTATAGAAATGTCGCAGGCGGTCTTCACGAGTAATATGAACTTCTGT
>JABGQE010000029.1 GCA_018648925.1 bacterium
CTACTCGTTTTACTATTTGGGGTATGGCTTGGGAAGGTGTAAAAGAACGACCAATACTAGGTTGGGGGCAGGAGAATTTTAATCTTGTATTTAATAAGTATTATGAACCGTCACTTTATGCGCAAGAACAATGGTTTGATAGAGTGCATAGTATTTTTCTTGATTGGCTTGTTGCTGGCGGAATACTTGGCTTCTTATCTTATATAGCAATACCTATATTCATGCTCTATTACTTGTGGCGTCGACTTGAGATAAATCTTTCTGTTACAGAGAAGAGTATTTTCACGGGGCTTTTGGCAGGATACTTCTTCCACAATATTTTTGTATTTGATAATATCATTAGTTACATTATGTTCTTCTCTGTAGCTGCATATATTTATTCACATTCAACGATGATTGGTGAAAAGGAGGTTGTGGAAAGTAATGGAGAGAATAAAACTGGTATAAAACAAGTTGCCACTGTGTTTATAATAATAGCTGTAATTTTCTCTTTGTACTTCTTTAATATAAAAGGTATGGCATCCTCAAAAGCAATCATAGCAGGGATATCACCACAAGCAGAAGGTGTTGATGCAAACATTGCAAGCTTTGAGAAGGCTTCAGCATATGGGGTTGTTGGTAAACAAGAAATAGCCGAGCAAGCTGTAACCACTGCTCTTAAGGTGAGAAACCAAGGCGCAGATATAGAAACACAAACAAAGTTTTTTGAATTAGCAAATAAAGAAATGGGTACGCTTATTGAAGAAGTACCAAATGACGCACGACTGAGGATTTTTTATGGAGCATTTTTAAGTCAGTTTAATTTATATAACGAAGCTCTTCCACATCTTAAAAAGGCTGTTGAACTTTCACCAAACAAACAAACAATTAGGTTTGAACTTGGAACAGCTTATCTAAATCTTGGTGATGAGAACAAGGCTTTTGGTATATTTAAAGAAGCATACGAGCTTGACACTAATTTTAAAAATGCAGAGATAATATATAGAGTAGGTGCGATATATGCTGATAAAGAAGTAGAGACGGATGCAATACTTGGCCCGATTTCAGATAAAGACAGAACTGAAGGTAGAATTATAAATGCATACACACGAGCGGGGAGAGTGAGTGATGTCGTAAAATCTTGGGAATTGTCTGTAGAAAAAGAACCACAGAATCCACAGTTCCGCGTGTCGCTCGCAGCTGCGTACCTACAGGTTGGAAGGAGACAAGAAGCTATAAATGAAATACAAAAGGCTATAGATTTAAACCCTGATTTTAAAGATCAAGGAGAATTCTTTATAAAGGAGATACAAGCAGGACGAAATCCATAAAAAAGAAAACACCGCCGTGAGGCGGTGTTTTCTTAGACTTTCGTTAGAGCCACTCTAAAGTGGCACTCACTCAAGTAGTATAGCAGATTGCTATAATTTGTCAAATATTTATATTGTGGAGACGGCGGGAGTTGAACCCGCGTCCAAAAGAAGAATTTAAATGAATCTACAAAACTTAGTTTATTTTTTCCACTTGCGTGGATTTAGGTGTTTGAACTAAAAAATAAACAAAACGAACATACACCGATTCTCTTAATTTTGAAAATGTACCGAGAAGCTTACATCTTCTAGTTTGAATTTATTACACCTGCTCCCACTTATCAAACATCAGTGGGAGAGACGCCGGCTTAGGCTAAAGCGTAAGCTGGAGTAAACGGACTTACAATAAGCCCCTTTACTTTAGTGATAGATTTTGCAACTATCTTTTTAGGAGTTTGAGAGAGATCCTAACTCTCGTTTTGCACATATAAATCGTATTCCATTGTCTATGCCTGGCATCCCCCTAAAACATACTTTACTTCACTTCACTAACTACACTTTAGGGGAACTACAATACAATATTTTGTTTTAATGATCTTTTCAAATCTCTCTCGGTATCTTTCTTTTTTATATCTTCTCTTTTGTCATATTTCCTCTTTCCTTTCCCGATACCGATTTCAATCTTTAATTTAGAACCTTTATTATACACTGAAATAGGCACTATTGTCAACCCTTTCTGTTTCTCCGATCCTGATAGTTGTGTTATTTCTTTTTTTGTAAGAAGTAAGCGTCTGTTTCTGTCTGGCTCGTAGTCCTCTGGAGTATTTGATGCCTGATATGGAGGAATAGTTGCGCCCACCAAGAATGCTTCATTGCCACGCACTATCACATGTGCGCCATCAAGTGAGCCGAGCTTACTGCGCAGAGATTTCACTTCAAATCCAAAAAGCTCCATTCCAGCTTCGAATGTTTCTGTAATCTCATAGTTGAGACGAACCTTTTTATTCTGAATTAGTGCCATATCTCTAATATTAGAGTAATTTGCCAAAAAGGGCAATATATTATATAATCTAGGCTTATATTACTTAAAATACTTAAGAAAAATGCCGAAAAATAAGAAAGACAACCATCCGAAACCACCAGCCAAAAAGGGTAAAAAGAAGGGCAAAATGCCTCTTGGTCAATCTATGTGGCGACATCTTTTGGTCACTTTGCTCGTATTTTTTATAATCATAGGAGCGTATTCGCTTATTGCAGAGAACAATATAAAAGAAGATAAAATAGCTATATCACAACTTGCGACTGAAATAACTGCAGGCACAGTTTCAGAGATTGTTGTAAAGGGGGAAATACTTGAGATTCTATATACAGATGAGACAGAAAAAGAATCTAAGAAAGAATCAGGTACGGCTTTGACTGACACTCTTGTAAACTACGGAGTATCACTTGAGGAACTTAAAGATGTAAAGATAGACATACAAAACCCAAGTGGTTTTCTTTTCTGGCTTGGCAATCTTGCACCGTTCCTTATCCCACTAATATTTATAATTTTCTTTATTTGGTTTCTTTCACGACAAGTGAAGGGTGCCGGCATGCAAGCGTTTTCTTTCGGGCAATCTAAGGCACGAATGATAGATCCTAAAGATAAAGCACAACGAGTAACATTTAAAGACGTAGCTGGTGCAAAAGAAGCAAAACAAGAACTTTCTGAAATCGTAGACTTTCTAAAGAATCCTAAAAAATTCTTAGAGATAGGAGCACGTATTCCAAAAGGTATCGTACTTATGGGCGCACCGGGTACTGGTAAAACACTTTTGGCGAGAGCGGTAGCAGGGGAGGCTGGCGTGCCGTTCTTTTCTATCTCTGGTTCAGAGTTCGTGGAGATGTTTGTAGGAGTTGGGGCATCTAGAGTAAGAGACCTCTTTAAGCTTGCAAAAAAGACGTCACCAGCAATAATCTTCATAGATGAGATAGACGCAGTAGGACGAGTACGTGGAGTAGGTGCAGGCGGCGGTAATGACGAACGAGAGCAGACACTTAACCAGATACTAGTAGAGATGGATGGTTTTGAACCAAATGAAAAAGTAATAGTAATGGCTGCGACAAACCGCCCAGATGTACTTGATCCAGCGCTCCTACGCCCAGGCCGATTTGATAGAAGGGTGACCATAGATCTTCCAGACAGAAAGGACAGAGAGGAGATATTAAAGATTCATGCACGTAAAAAACCACTTGCAGATGATGTAAACTTTACAACTGTTGCAGAGAGAACTCCTGGGTTCTCTGGAGCTGACTTGTATTCACTTGTGAACGAAGCGGCGATTCTTGCAGCACGAGAAGACAGAAAACAAGTAGCACAGTTTGACCTTATACGCTCAATCGAGAAGGTTATGCTTGGCCCTGAACGTAAGAGCCACGTATTATCTAAAAGAGAAAAGGAGATTACCGCGTACCATGAAGCAGGGCATGCACTTGTGGCATCTGTGCTTCCATATGCTGATCCAGTACATAAGATATCTATTATCTCAAGAGGTAGGGCTGCGGGGTACACACTACACCTTCCGTTTGAAGACAGAAAGATGCAGTCACGCAAAGAGTTTATAGATGACATTGCGGTGTCCCTAGGCGGATACTTAGCAGAAAAGATGGTGTTTGATGACCTTACTACAGGGGCATCAAACGATTTGCAGGTGCTTACAGCTCTCGCACGAAACATGGTTACAAAATATGGAATGTCAGACAAGATGGGCCCTGTCGCACTTGAAGGAGGTAATGGGCAAGCAATGTTTGGTGAAGG
>JABGQE010000030.1 GCA_018648925.1 bacterium
GCCGCGCTCACATATAAAGGAACAACAGCGCTGGTAACACAACGACCTGTAGACCCAGGATATCTGCTGAAGTTAAAAGAAGGATTGACCACACAGGATATGACAAGTGACAATATCGTGGCAATGCAGAGCACAGGTCGTGCCGAAATTCCGCTTTTTACAGAACTCGGACTAAAGGGTGTAAGATTATCAAAGGATATGCAAACTGCAGCAGCTGCAAGAACCGGTTTAAGTCTTACCAACTTTGATGAAGATGAAATGGTAGGCAGGATAAGTACACTGGAAAAAGTAAGCATTGTATGACAAATTGTAGCCGGGTAGCAACGACCGGCAAAGAAGTGAAGTAAGTAGTTAGTATGATTTACGGAGAGTCGCTCCTCCTCTATCATTTATTTGTACATTTTAAGAAAAAGACCCCCCAGCCTTTCTATAAGGCTGGTCTTTTTTTATTAAAAATCTCTCCTCTTTTCCTGAGATATTACCACACGGTTTTTGTGTAAAACAAATATTGTAAGTCAGGAGAAAAGACGCTAGTATGAAACTATGGTTACCTTTGACGAAACAAAGTCAAACAAAAGGGTTGCAAACCTCCGCAAGAAGGAAGAGGAGGATTTAGCAAGCATTCTCTCAAACAAGTATGGACTTGAATATATTGACCTTTCTGCTGTATCTATAAATACAGATGCCCTTCAGCTTATAACCGAAGAGACATCTAAAGAAGCTGAGATGGCTATTTTTAATAAAATCGGTAAGAAGATCTCTATAGCGGTACGTTCTCCAAACAACGAAAAAGCGAAAAACATAATAAAAGAACTTGAGGAAAGAGGTTTTATACCGAAACTCTTTATGGTGTCTTCAACCAGTATAGAACGTGCTATTAAAAGGTACGCTGACGTCTCTTTTGCAGTTGAGACAAAGGCCGGAATGCTAGACATTTCAGGCGAAGAAATACAAAACATAACAAATGGAATAAAAAACATAGACGATGCAAAAAAACTCGTCGATGAAACCCTAAGCCTTAAAAAGGCTCATAGAGTGTCACGAATACTTGAAGTAATACTCGGTGGCGGGCTGTCCCTTAAAGCATCTGATGTACATATTGAACCAGAAGAGTCTGCGGTACGCCTAAGGTACAGACTTGACGGCGTATTGGTAAACATTACAGAGATTGACTTAGAAACATATAAACTACTTCTCTCAAGAATAAAACTAATCTCTGGACTTAAGATAAATCTAAAAAACACAGCCCAAGATGGAAGGTTTAGTATTAAAATCAATAAAGGTGACGTAGAAATAAGAACGTCAATGCTACCAGATGCATATGGCGAGTCTATTGTTATGCGTATTCTAAATCCAGACACTATTTCATTGTCTATGGAGAATTTAGGTATTGAGAAAAAGCTTTTTGAAGTATTAGAGAAAGAAATAGGCAAACCAAACGGCATGATACTTACCACAGGGCCCACTGGCTCAGGTAAGACGACGACGCTTTACGCATTTTTGAAAAGAATACAAACTCCAGAGAAAAAAATAATAACAATAGAAGACCCTATTGAGTACCACTTGCCAGGCATCGTACAAACACAAACTGACGGAGAGAATTATACATTTGGAAACGGCTTACGCTCAACACTCCGTCAAGACCCTGACATCATAATGGTGGGAGAGATCCGAGACGAAGACGTAGCGTCAACGGCTATCAATGCTGCGCTCACGGGGCACCTTGTGTTCTCAACACTTCACACCAACAACGCTGCCGGTGCATTCCCCCGTCTTATTGACTTAGGCATAAACCCTAAAATCATAAGTTCTGCTGTGAACATAGTACTTGCGCAGAGGCTTGTAAGAAAGCTTTGTGAATCTTGCAAAAAACAAGTAGAGCTTAGTGCCGACAAAAAGGATTTAATAAATAAGGTCCTCAAGACAATACCAGAAAAAGAAAATCTCCCTGAGGATGTGTCCACGGTATGGGAAGCCACTGGGTGTGACGAATGCAATAACACAGGGTACCAGGGGAGGATCGGTATATACGAAGCTGTTGTAATGGACGAAGAGGTTGAAGCTCTTGTAAAGAGCAGCGCGAGCGAGAGAGAGATAGCAAACACCGCAGTGAGTCAGGGAATACTGAATATGCAGCAAGACGGAATGCTAAAAGTCCTTAAGGGCGTGACGTCACTTGAGGAATTAGAAAGAGTGGTAGAAGTTCTTTAAAACAAAAGCGCGCGCCCTTCCGGGCGCGCGCAATATATCGAAATCATGAATCTCTAAGCAATCTTTTAATCGTGAAACTAAAAGTGAGCTTCTCCGCTAAGGAGTACTCGAGCAAGTCCATCCGAAGATGGGACCAAAGCGTCCTCGCGGAGGGCGTCGGTTTGCTTAGAGATTTATGCTCTCGATATTGATACTTTCAATGTTACGTAAATACTAGCATATAAAATAACTCATGTCAAGCCCTAACGACAAAAAGAAGGAATCTAATGGTAACGGCCTTAAAGCATCGCTCGATACAACACTTCGCCCAAAACACTGGGACGAGTACGTAGGACAGCCAAACATTAAAGAAAACCTTAGAATACTCCTTACTGCAGCTAAAGAGCGCTCTCATCCACCAGAGCATATTCTTTTCTATGGCCCACCAGGACTAGGCAAGACCACTCTTGCACACCTCATATCTAAAGAGCTTGGCGCTCAAGTACGAGTTACCTCAGGACCTGCTATTGAAAAGGTAGGTGACCTTGCAGCTATACTCACAAACCTCGGTGACGGTGACATACTTTTTATAGATGAAGTACACAGACTTAATAAAACCATAGAAGAGGTACTCTACCCTGCTATGGAGTCAGGAGTGATGGACATCATCATCGGCAAAGGCCCTTCTGCTCGTACTATACAGCTTGAACTTCCGCCTTTTACTCTTATTGCAGCGACTACGCGCATCGCCCTACTCTCATCGCCTCTTCGCTCACGTTTTTCAGGTGGAACATTCCGCTTAAAGTTCTATGAACAAGACGAGATAGAAGAAATACTCAAACGTTCTGCAAAAATACTGGAAGTAGAGGTGGGAGACACTGCAGCAAAAGAAATATCAAAACGAAGCCGCTTTACACCGAGAGTTGCTAACTATCTTCTAAAGCGTTGTCGCGATTTTGCACAAGTAAACCGAGAAACACTTTCTCAAGACATGGTGAACAAAGCATTAGAGCTATTAGAGATTGACGAACTCGGGCTAAACTCTTCTGACAGGAAGATATTAGATACAATAATAGAGAAATTCAAAGGTGGGCCTGTAGGGCTTTCAACCATCGCTGCTGCAACGTCAGAAGAGCAGGCAACCATAGAGGAAGTACACGAACCATACCTTATACAGCTTGGTCTGCTACAACGCACACCCAGAGGAAGGGTGGCAACAGAGGCAGCTTATAAACATTTGGGGTATGATTTACCAGAAGGTTTTCAAGAGAGATTGTTATAGAAAACTAATGAGTATAGCGAATATAGTTTTCATAACCCCCTTCTTTTGCCAGCAATAAGCTGGAAAAGGAGGTGGGTAGCAAGACTTCAATTTTTATAAAATGTATTATGTATATATAATAAAAGATAAGGAAAATATCATGGGTCTATATATCGGATATACTACAGACCTAGTGCGTAGATTAAAAGAACATGGCGTTCATAAAGATAATCTTGTATATTATGAAGCATATAAAGACAAAGGTGATGCAACAAAAAGAGAAGTGAATTTAAAAAAATATAAAAGTTCATGGGGTCAATTAAAGAAGAGAAAAGTAAAATCTAACTCCCCTCCTTATTTTGCTAAAAGCAAACAAAAGAAGGGGATGATGATTTTATAAAACTCGCTTTACTCGCTAACAAAATCTATCATGTCAGGACATAATAAATGGTCAAAAATAAAACACAAGAAAGC
>JABGQE010000002.1 GCA_018648925.1 bacterium
AATTCCCCTTCTATATTTGGAATATAAATATTTACATTATTAGCTACTCTTTCTTCTCTACTTCCATTTAATTTTACTTCTGGGATTTTATTATTTAGTTCTTCTATAAAATAATCTCTAAGCTCTGCAACTCTCCTTGTCTCATTCTCTCTATTCTTCTCCGCAAGCTCAAGCGCTTTTGTAAACCCGACAATAAGCGGAACATTTTCTGTACCTGCTCTTATACCACCTTCTTGGTTTCTTCCTTTTACAATAGAGCTAATTTTTACACCTTTCTTAACATACAAACACCCAACACCCTTTGGCCCATACATCTTCTGTCCGCCGAGTGTCATCATATCTACTCCAAGCTTTAAAGTATTTAACGATAGATATAATGGCGCTTGTGATGCATCGGTGTGGAATAATATATTTGAGTTATATTCTTTTTTCTTACTTCTTACAGCTTTTGCTATCTCACTTACAGGCTGTATCGTCCCTATTTCATTGTTCACATACATTATAGACACTAGTATTGTGTTTTCTCTTATAGCATCTCTTACGTCTTTTGGATTCACCACTCCACTTTCGTCTACTCCTACATATGTAACATCAAGCCCTTGCTTCTCCAAAGCTTTAAATACTTCCAGAACAGATGGATGTTCTATTGTAGATGTAACTGCATGTGAGTTTTTAATATCGTCTATACTACCTACAATAGCCAAGCTGTTGGACTCAGTACCACCTGATGTAAATATTATCTCCTCACTTCTAGCATTTAAAACATCTGCCACGCTCTTACGTGCACTATCAAGCACTTCTTTTGCCTTCACACCTTCTTCGTGGATAGAGTTTGCATTACCAAAATCCTCGGCAAAATACGGCATCATAACTTTAAGCACATCTGCATCAACTGGAGTAGATGCTGCATAGTCCATATATATTCTTTTGTCCTTTTTATTGTTCCAAAACATAATTATTTGTATTGTAGCGTGTGTATTAGTTTTTTGCAAAAAACTCATTTTAATTGTATAATACAAGCTTATGTATTATCTATATGCCTTTTGATATTTCTTCAATCTCAATTCAAATGTATTTAATATATGCGCTTGGCGCTATTTTGATTTTTCTTGTAATCTGGATTATGCAGCTTGAAAGAAAGGTCAGAAACTTCACAAGAGGAAAGAACGGCAAAAGCCTTGAAGACTCAATGGTAATGCTAAAGAAAGGACAAGACGACCTTATAGGCTTCCGAAAAAATATGGAAGACTACCTTAGAGAAGTAGAGAAACGCTTAAGAAGGAGTACTCAAAGCATAGAGACCATTCGCTTCAACCCTTTCAAAGGAAGTGGTTCTGGAGGCAATCAGAGCTTTGCAACAGCATTCCTAGATGAGAACGGAGACGGACTAGTAATGTCTAGCCTTTACGCAAGAGACAGAGTAAGTATCTTCTCAAAGCAGATAAAGAAATTTAAATCAGAAGTGGAGCTTTCAGAAGAGGAAAAGAAAGCGGTAGATGATGCAAAAAAGAAACTGGAGTTAAAGTAGGTATGATAATCAACTATTATGACAAAAGAAAAGTCAGACAAAAAAATACAGAGATCCCCCGTTATTGTTGTAATGGGACATATCGACCATGGTAAGTCGGCGCTTCTTGACTATATTCGAAAAACAAAGATCGTTGAGAGTGAGTCTGGAGGTATTACTCAACACATCTCTGCATATGAACTTACACACAAAGACAGAAAAATTACATTCTTAGATACACCAGGGCATGAAGCATTTAAAAAGATGCGCTCACGTGGTGCTGAAGTTGCGGACATTGCAATTTTAGTAGTATCAGCAGAGGAAGGTGTAAAAGCTCAAACTCTTGAAGCACTGAAATGCATACGTGAAAGTAAAACTCCTTTTATCGTCGCTATCAATAAGATAGACAAGCCAGCGGCAAATGTTGAGAAAATCAAAACTAATTTATCAGAGAATGAAATCTACCTAGAAGGATTAGGAGGTGACGTACCATTTGTACCAGTATCTGCTAAAACAGGCGAGGGTATTCCTGAGCTTCTAGACATGATGCTTTTAGTAGCAGACCTTGAAGAGCTTTCAGGCGACACTACGAAGAATGCAGAAGGTATAGTGATAGAATCCAACCTTGACCAAAAGAAAGGTATTTCTGCATCACTTGTGATAAAAGACGGTACACTTAAATCTGGAATGTTTGTAGTAGCAGGCGACAGTATGTCCCCAGTGCGAATAATGGAAGATTTTCAAGGATTGCCAATCAAGGAAGCCAGCTTCTCTTCTCCGATAAGAATAGTTGGCTTTAGCAAAGTGCCACAAGTTGGAGCAAAGTTCTCTACATTTGATAAAAAGAAAGATGCAGAGAAAGCCACAGCAGAAACAAATAAAGAAGTTGGTAATAATGAAAATGTTGGTAATGATAAAAACCTTATAGAGCTACCTATCGTACTTGTTGCAGACGTACTTGGTACACTTGATGCAATAGAGCATGAATTTGAAAAACTTAAGAACGATAGTGTTGAAATACGAATAATCAAAAAGGGTGTCGGGTGTATATCAGAAGATGATATAAAGACAGCTAGTGGAAATGAGAATACTCTTGTTGTCGGATTCAATACGAAGATTGACGGGCCTGCACAAAGCCTTGCGAATAGACTTGAAATCGAAATAAAGACATTTGATATTATTTATAAAATAACAGAATGGCTAGAAGAAGTAATAAAAGAAAGAACCCCTAAAGTAGAGGTGGAAGAAAAGACAGGTGAAGCTAAAATCTTAAGGATATTTAGCAAGACAAAAGACAAACAAGTATTAGGAGGGAGAGTGCTTGAAGGAGAGATCGCTCTCAGAGGAAACGTGAACATACTACGAAGAGGTGAGAATATTGGCAAAGGAGTAATCGTAAACTTACAACAAAGTAAAGCAAATATAAAACATGTGTCAGAGGGTGAATTTGGCGCACAGATACAGACCAAAACAGAGATATCCGAAGGAGACACAATTGAGGGCTTTGTAGTTAAAACAAAATAGGATATTATGTCACTTAGAACAGAAAGAGTTTCAGAACTTGTAAAAAAGCTTGCCGCAGAGTTCCTTTCTAGAGAGGCGGATAAATCTTCTATCATTACAGTTACAAGAGCAAATATTTCAGATGACCTAAAAAATGCCACTATATTTTTTAGTGTATATCCGGAAGCAAGTGAGGACGCAGCACTTAACTTTGCAAAGAGAAAACGAAGTGAACTTAAAAAACATGTAAAGTCAAAACTGCGAATGAAACGAATTCCATTCTTTGATTTTGAGATTGATTACGGAGAGAAAAACAGACAACGGATTGACGAACTTTCAAATAAATAATAATGGCCTGGTCGCCAAGTGGTAAGGCAGCGGTTTGCAAAACCTCTATACGCGAGTTCGATTCTCGCCCAGGCCTCAAGGTGTTAAAATAACACAAACATACACCCATGCCGGGGTGGCGGAACTGGTATACGCGCACGACTTAAAATCGTGTCTCGAAAGGGATGCGGGTTCGATCCCCGCCCTCGGCACAATTTATTGGCACACAATTAAAAAACAGCACTTTTGAGTGCTGTTTTTTAATTGTGTCCGCCCGGTAGGATTTGAACCTACGACATTCTCCTTAAGAGGGAGCTGCTCTACCAACTGAGCTACGGGCGGTATTATTTACTTGTGCCGGGGAGAGGACTTGAACCTCCACGGATTGCTCCACTAGTTCCTAAGACTAGCGCGTCTACCAATTTCGCCACCCCGGCATATTTTGTATATATTATCATACTTAACTTCTATAGCATAGACAAAAGATATTTAAAACACAAACTTAAACAGCGTTATAAAGATATTTTTTATACTATTGAAAAACCTTATTGCAACTCCCCTTTCATATTGCGAGTCTTTAGAACTAATAACTGATGCCACTAAACTAGATGGGTCGTTTATATTATTTAAATCTTCTGATACATCTACATTAGAAAGTTCATCATCAAAACCTACAGCAAGTGATGTATCTGAAGCGCCATCTTCTATACCTATATTTAAATCGTCTGGAATCGGTAACCCTTGTGCACGTAATGACTCTAATAAATTACGGAAGTCTATAACTTCTTTTTGTTCGTCTTGAGTCAAAGCGTCAAGCTTAAAATCAATAAATTTATTACAATAAATCTCATTTATCTTCTTCATTGTTGTTATATAAACATAACCAGTACTTGAATCCATGTCCCATGGTTCAAGAATATCTGATGAATATTTTTCTTGAAAAGTTTTAACGGCATTAAAAGTAGCAATGTCATAAGTACCTGTCACTTCTAAATCAAAACCTTCAAAATCGTTTAAAAAAGTCTGAAGCTTTAGAACTTCTACAATATCATTGTCTGCCCCAAATTTTATTGGTTTAAGTAAATATTCAGTACAAACTGTTGGCTCATCTGGCGCTACAACTTCTGGAGTAGTAGACGCTGCTTGCTCTGGTATACCTCCTTCCGGCAAAAGAGATAATTCTATTCCACCTACATTATCACTAAATCTATATGCAGCTGGTCTAAAATAATGAGGCATACTCAAATCAAGCCCAGTGATTGTCATAGAATGATTTGTAACAAATAGATTTGTTTTTAGAGTTGATGTCGCATATTCCACAAACGGTAATACTGCTGAAGTATACGAAGTTATATCATAAAATACCTTACTTAAAGCTTGCAGATTTGTGTCCCAAGTTACTAAAGCCGTACTTGTGGAAGTTTTTTCAACTCTTTCATTATTAATTTTAAATGTCGTTATCGTACCTCCTCCACCTCCTCCTCCCCCACTTAAGGGTGCAGGACTTGGTGTTGGTGTGGGAGTTGGTGGAGTAGAAGTCGCTGGTGGTGTTACGACTGGTGGAGTAGAAGTCGCTGGTGGTGGTGTTACGACTGGTGGTATAACTGGTGCATTTGTAACAGTAACAGAACTACTACAGCTTGCTGAAGAGCCACCAGATGCAATGGACACAGAAGCTGTCTTAATACCAGTCGTTGTGTATGCCTTACTTACAGATCCAGAAGCACCCGCCAATGCCTCTGTTCCAGACCATGAGAAAGTATATGAACCAGTCCCTCCTGACACATTAGATGACCAAGTCACAGTGCCACCCACAGTCGGCGTAGTAGTACTAACAGAGCATGACACTGAAAGAGACTGCGCATTAACTGTATTGATTAATAAAGTATCGACCAATGGTATGAACATAAACAATCCATGCAAAAATAACCCGATTATAAAACCGGCCATTATAGCGCCTAAACTAGCACTAATATTCTTTATTATTTTTTGAGATTTGTTGTACTTCATAGTTAAATAAAAGCACTACAAAGAACAACACTTGCGACATGGCAGATTTTAACCTGCACTTCCTTAAAGACCTATGTTTGTCACTACTTTATCTTTATAACAAACCCTAGTCAACCAAAATTATGATACAGATAACCATATTTAATACATGTCAATGTATATTTAAGATGTCCTTTAGAAATGTCTTTTATAAATGGCTTTATATAGATACAAAAAAGGAGGTAATAAGCTCTTAACTTACTACCCCCTCTGTATGTTTACATACAAACTATTAACTACGGCCCCGTTGTTGCAGTTGCGGCTGCTTCTCCACCATCTCCACCATCTGCAGTTACGATTGTAGTGTCAGATTGCTGCTTAGCAGCCTCATACTGAAGTAATCCAAGCGTTAAAGCAGGTGCTACATTTTTGGCAGTTCCTCCAATACCCGCAAGGAATGCTCTGACTCCTGTCGTTCCAGATTTTGGAATTATAACTAAATTACTACCCTGTTCATTTTGAAGTATCCTTCTTATCCTTATATGCTTCCACAGCTTTTTGATTCGGTTGGACATACTCAAAGCGCCAGTTTGATATTCCTTCTTCAGAATTACTACTTTCCGATACCTCTCTTTTAGGCATAGTACACCCTGATACAAAGAATCCTATTAACACCAAAACTAAAATAACTGACTTGAAATACTTCATAATACTTTCCTCCTCAATTTTTGACCAAAATATAAATGAATTTGTATATATTAAATTAAATCAAGAACTCGCAGAAATAAAATTCGAACTTTCTATTAAGATGTTTACACTACTTTAACAACTTTGTCAACCAATACTAAACAAAAAGGCTTCATAATTTACGTTACAAACTGTAAATTATGAAGCACTTTATTATGACGCCTAGCACTACCTTATCTCAAATTGATCTATGAACCTCCAATTTAAGATAGAGTCGTCATGCTTAGTAGGTTTCCCATCCCAATTATCCGGAGCAACGGTTATCAAAGAATTCTTTTTTTGTATTCCACCATTACTAGTGTATAAAAGAGTGAGTTCATAAGCTTTCAGATAAAATTTCATATTTGCAGTATTTTTTTTAATATTATAATTACGCAAAACCTCTGCTTCTGAAATCTTTGGCGTCTTTTTTATACGAGATCCACTTATAACTCCTCCATCTGCCAGATCCATCATTTTAAACATCTCTTTAGCAAGATTTTTTCCTACTGGAAGCGGTGTTTTTGCAATCTTTGAGATTATAAGACTATAATCTTTTAGATCACTTTTTGTAGAAATAGACGGAACTTCAAATAACCAAAAGAATCCAACCCCTCCGATAATAAGCGTAACGATTACAAAAAAAATCTTTATCTTCCATTCCCTAGGCATTCCAAACTCTCTTATCCTTTTATTCATTTCTTTTCCCAGCCTTTCTTTTCTTAGAAATTTTTTGAATTATCTTTTTATTTTTTTGTAAAAAACAATAGATACATCGTCTTAGCTACTATCTATCTTCTGGTATTATAGCAAATAATATATGTTTTGTCAAGTACCTATTGCAAACAAAATCCCGACCATAAATGTCGGGATTTTGTTTTATTATCGTCTTTAAATTATATTGTATTAAGAGTATTGCTTAATATGTTTATGATTGCATAAGCTCCAACCATTATAAACATACCTACAATACCCCATACCATATGTTGTTTTCCTTTAGTCCTGCCCTCTTCACTGTCAGCATTCATTATAAACTGTGCCAAACCCCAAAGAAAAAATACTAATCCTGCTGCAAACAAAAGTCCTATGAGTGGATTTATAATCAGGAACTCAATACTATCGATTAATCTATAAACCGAAGACATATATTTTTAGAGAGTTACAGACGGTATGTCTATTGTTGAGCCGTCGTTTACTTCAAACGTATTAGCAAGAAGGTTTACTAATCCCCATACAGAAACCATTACAAAGAGTGCAATAATTCCCCAAAGCATTATATTCCTTCCTTCCCCTTTCTTCTCTTCATCTCCAGAGTTCATTATGTACATTGCAAGACCCCAGAAGAAGAATAGGAGTGCAAGAGCTACAACGATAGGAGTTGCAGTACCTATAATACTTCCAAATGTATCCAATACAGAATCTGCATCAGCAGCTAAAGCCATGACTGGAGTTATTGCTAAAATACTTAGACCAAAAACAGTAAATTTTTTCATTTTTTTATAAATAATAAGTAATTAATAGACGACCAATAAATTCTAATCTATAAGAGTATTATAGTATCTTATTGGTAGTTGTGTAAATAGCGGTAATGTGGATTGTTTAAGCTATATCCTAAAAGAACGTATTTGCGAGGATATTGACTATCTGCCATACAAAAAGCATTACAAATAGCGCTACAATACCCCATACCATAATACTCTTACCTTCTCTTCTCTTCTCTTCATTGTCTGCATTGAGTATAAACCTAGCAACACCCCAGAAGAAGAATAGGAGCGCCAAAGCCACGACCAAGATAACAGCTTGGTTTATGATATTAATCATAAAGTATATTATGTCCGTAATAGTTGATCCTGTGCCGTATACATAATTTGAAGCAAAGCTTCCAGATCCACCGGTACCAAATCCATAGTTAGAACCGTAGTTATATCTAGAGTTGCGGTTCTGTCTAAATACACTATTAGTTTGTGCAAATGATATGAGTGGCATAAAAAATACCATTGCGCTAAATAAAAATAATTTAATTTTTTTAATGTGTTTTTTCATATAAATATTATGTTAACTCTATTGTATAACTAGACTGTACGACATCTCTTCTTATCTCATCTACAGTCCCTTGTATTGCATATGAAAGAAGCGATGCACCAAGTATTACAGCAGCACCTATAAGTGTCCACATCAGTGCTTTTTTTGCTGTTATTAGGTCCTCTGGTTTTCCTTGCGCCTTTACAAACAAAAAACCTGAATAAATAATCATAATCACTATGATAGGTATAGCAATAGTTATCACAACATCAAGAAGCGCTCTTAGAAAATCTGGGATTGAAGTGTACCCATCTTTTAGAGGGTTTTGAAGAGAGTTTGAACCTTGAGCAGAAACAATAGCAAAAGGAGAAAACAACATTACTGCAATCATACTAAAATAAATCTTCTTTATATTTTTCATACTAGAATTATCTCTTATTATCTGAACCATATCAATACTATCTACTGCGTAACAACAAGTCTAACTCTTTATCGGCAAGGCTTACAGCATCCCCTAAGCGCACCCTACCAGATGTAACAGACTCTATTAAGTTTCTAAATATATCGTCAGTCTTTCCGCTATCTGGATCAAGCCAAGATTTTGACATCAAAGCAGCGTCATAGAAGACCGAATTAACTGCGTCTGTTGGTTTGTTTACAAGTATGTCACGTCTTACAGGAGGCAAGTTAAAATCTGCAGATGATTGCATTATACTTTCAATATTTGTAAGAGCTAGCCCTACGATGAGCGCTCCTGCTTGGTTTTTAGAATTACCTGGAATAGTAAAGGCTGACATCTTACCGTATGTTATTTTCGTATTAGCATCTCGGAGCTGTGGCAGTGGGCTAATGTTGAAATTTAGATTTGGATTAGATCTAATGATTGTTTCAAACTCACTTGCAAATCCAAAGTATATTGCCAAATCACCTGCTACAAATAACTCTTTGGAATTTGGAAGTGATTTATTCCACGAATACACAGACTTCACAGGGTTTGAAAACTCTGTATAAAATCTTACTGCGGCTTCTGCTGGAGGTGTCGCAAAATCAAGCTTCTCATTGATTATGGACTGAAGTCCATTTGCCGTAGGTACGACAATCCTATTACCAGACTGGATTATGAAGGCGGAAAGTATTTCTTTTGCATTTTCTACATTAGTAAACTCACCCAATGCTGTAAAACTTCTTGTAATATTTGATGCTGTATCACGTTGTGTAATCTTTGGACTTAATGTAAAAAGTTCATCCCAAAACTCTGGCGGATTTGCTATACCCACGCTCTGGAATATGTCTCTATTCCAATACATAATCATAGGGTCTATAGTAAATGGCAATCCTAACACACCATTGTCTGTAAGATATATTTCACCTTCTTCTACAAAAGTATTTTTAAAATCACGCTCGGAAATAGTATCGTAAGGAATCTCAATTATCTTTTCTCTATTTCGTACAACCCCATCATGTGCAAGTAGCAACAAATCTGGCCCAGCTCCAGCAGCTAACGCTTCTATAAATTCTTCTTGATATGTTTCTTTATTTTTTTGCGTATAAGTTACTGCAGAAAAACGACCATTGTTAGAATTTAGTTGAGTTATTAATTTGTTCATTGTCTCCGCCGGTACGGTGCCCCATATCTCTACCGTACCTATCTCTTGATCAGAGTTCCCTAACCCACCTACACCAGCAAATACGAGCATACCTGCGATCGCAAGTACTACAAATATAGCCATTACTACAATTTGAAAATTTGTCATGTTCATAAGCCTAGTATATTTTAATTATTATTTTTATGAAAAATCAGACCGTAATGATGTTCTCCTGCATCAAACCTACTATCAAACTCAAAACCTTTTTCTGTAAAAATCCCTCTTGCTGTGCTTTCTGTCACTATATTACTAGCTTGTGGACCCATACCACCAAAAGAGTCACTCCAATCTACAACCATTAGCCTGCCATTAGCTTTCAGTACACGACGTATCTCTATTGCTGTCGTACCTTTGTCTTCTAGTTGGAAAAGTGTATTTGCGATAATCACAGCATCCACTGACTCGTCACCAAGCTTTGTCCCATCGACAGTCTCAATATCTCCCCAGAGAACATCCACATTTTCTCTCTTTGCATCTTCTACCATCCTTTTTACTTTTTGCAAAAGTGATTGCTGTAAGTCTATCGCATATACACGACCTCTGTCTCCCACCAACTCACTTACTGCCATCACATAGTGACCAGAACCAGAACCGAAGTCTGCAACTGACATCCCTTCAGTCAAATGTAATTGTTTTATATTATTTTTGGGATCTGAAAACATTACTAATAGTATACAATTTATTTTATAAGCATACGAGTGCAGCTATGCTATCTCCTGCTCTAAGTTTCATTATTCGCACTCCTTGTGTCTGTCTTCCAAGAGACGGCACTTCTTTTAGGTCAAGCCGTATCACCTGCCCTTTCTTTGACATAGCCACAAGCTCTAAGTCATCTGAACCATCGGAACCTATTGCTTTTGCTGCTATTAGGTTACCTGTCTTTGTAGTTACCTTTGCTGTTTTGATACCAGAACCACCGCGGTTTTGTACTTTATATTCTTTTATTTTTGTTTTCTTTCCGTATCCAGATGCGCTCAATACTAGAATCTCCGCTGTATTATCACCAGCTTTTACAACACCTGCGCTTATTACCTTATCGTCACTTCCTATCTTTATAGCGCGCACTCCTGCTGCATTTCTACCCATCTCTCGTATGTCGTCTCCCTTAAAGCGGATTGACTGTCCTTTTGTTGTAGCTACCACCACTTCATCGCCCTTTTCAAGTAGTGATGCAGATATAAGCCTGTCTTCTTTGCCAAGCGTAATAGCGATGAGTCCACTTCGTCTTACATCGTAGAAATTCTCAGCTGCGACCCTCTTTGCAGTACCGTTCTCTGTTACCATCACAAGTGACAAAGCATCTTTCTTTGCATCCTTTGGAAGCGCTAATACTGAAGTTATGTTCTCACCTTGTGGAAGCGACAAGAAATTCATAATAGACTTTCCTCGTGTAGCCCGCCGTCCTTCTGGAATGTCATACATCTTCATCTGGTAAACCTTTCCTCGGTCAGAGAAAAATAGCATGTCACTGTGTGTACTTGCTGTTAGGAATGTAGTTACAAAGTCTTCTTCTTTTGTATTAAGATCAACCACTCCTACTCCACCTCGTTTTTGTTTTTTGTATTCGTCAGGATTAGTTCTTTTGATATAACCACCTGATGTAAGTACTAATATACTTTCCTCGTCAGGTATTAGGTCTTCGACAGAAATAGACTTTACTCCACCTTTAACTACTTTTGTTCTTCGCTCGTCGCCATACTTCTCAATAATCTCTTTGAGTTCGTTCTTAATAGTAGTAAGGATCTTTTTAGGACTTCCTAGGAGTTCTTTGAGGTCTTTAATAAGTTGTTGAATTGCCTTTAGCTCATCTTCTATCTTTTTTCGCTCAAGCCCTGCAAGCTTCTGTAGTCGCATCTCAAGTATTGCTGTAGCTTGTTTATCAGAGAATTTAAATTCTTTCATCAGAGCAGCATGTGCAGATGGAGCGTCTTTGGATGCTTTTATAGTCTTTATAATCTTGTCTATATGATCAAGAGCCTTTTTAAGGCCGAGTAATATATGCTCACGGTCCTCTGCCTTCCTGAGGTCAAACTCTGTTCTTCGTTTTACTACTATTTGTCTGTGAGAAATAAACTCTTCTAAGATTCTTTTAAGTGAAAGTGTCTGTGGTACGCCGTCCACAAGCACCACCATATTGAAATGAAATGTCTCTTCAAGTTGTGTATGTTTATAAATATAATTTAGAACGTTCTGTGGTTGTGCACCCCCTTTGAGCTCTACTACCACTCGTATATCTCCCTTTGCAGATTCGTCTCGTAAGTCTTTTATGCCTTCTAGTTTTTTGTCGCGTACGAGGTCTGCTATCTTTACTATCATGTCGGATTTGTTAACACGATATGGGATTGAACTAATTACAATATTAAAATTCCCTTTTTTGTCTTCTACTATCTCTGCGTCACCTCGGGTAAGCACACCCCCTTTACCGCTTGAGTACGCATGATGAATGTCTTTATGATTATAAATAATCCCACCGACTGGAAAGTCAGGGCCTTTGATATGCTTCATCAGGTCTTCTGTTCCTGCGTCTTTATTGTCTATGAGCTCTATGACGGCATTACAAACCTCACCAAGGTTGTGAGGTGCCATATTTGTTGCCATACCGACAGCAATACCAAGTGTACCGTTAAGAAGGATGTTTGGCACTGCCGCTGGCAAAACTATGGGCTCTTTTCTTGTACCGTCGTAGTTGGGACGCCACTCTACTGTGTCCTTCTCTAAGTCACGCAGAAGCTCACCTGAAAGCTTTGACATTTTTGCTTCCGTATAACGCATAGCAGCTGGAGAGTCCCCATCAATTGAACCGAAGTTACCTTGACCTATAACAAGCGGATATCTGTATGTAAAGTTTTGTGCCATTTTTGCCATACCGTCATAGATAGCCACGTCACCATGTGGATGGTATTTACCCATCACGTCTCCGATAACTGCTGCTGACTTTCTAAACTTCGCAGAGGAATTCAAGCCCATCTGATTCATGGTATGTAAGACCCTTCTTGCTCCGGGCTTCAGGCCGTCGCGTACGTCAGGAAGAGCACGCATAGTGATGACGGACATCGCATAGTCCAAATAAGACTCTCTCATTTCGGAGCTTATGCTTTGTTGTATTACGTTTTGATGCGGTACTATTTCCGCTTTATTACCGCCAGCTGGCGGTTTTTTTTCTTCCTCTTTCTTTGCCATAATTGTGTCTAATTATAGCACATTTGGGATATTTTTGAAAGAAAAAAGGCGACTCACGGATATAAAATCCCGCGAATCGCCTAATCTAAATAAGCAACAGTTTGTACTCTAAAATTTTATTGCCCAAACCCCCGCTGCAAGTAAAATACCTATAATAAAACAGAATAAATATCCTACATCTTTATAACTACGATAGTCGTCATTACGATGATGAATCATTCCCAGAATACCAACGATTGTCATAATAACTCCAACAACTAATATCCCAATGGACATAACCATAAATATCTCCTTTTTATAAAGATTCTTCTGTATTAGCTTTTATTATAAGGTGCATACTTCTTACAGAAAATATAGTTTTACCAGTCGCAGTTGTAAACAACCCATTCAAGAAGAAAAATTGCTCTCTACCACCTTTACCATCTTCATCATCTTTTGTTTCAAACTCGCCTCTAATAAATAGACAATTCCCAGATACTCTTCTTGCACCTATTTGAAAACTATCAATATTAGGTTCAGTAAATTTAACACTAAATAAGTCCTTCCCAACAAGATGGTTTGCTGCAATCCTTGCCATTCTTTCGCTCCATTCTTCACCTTCCTTACACAGATTAAGAGCAAACCACTTACCCTTGAATATCATAGCGCTATTTGTTAAACCAAGTCTTAGCTGAAGAGAAGCTAATGATTCCGGTTTTACTATTGTATTCGTATCCATTTTCAAGTCCCTTTCACAAAAAGTTATACTGCAATATTCTGCTGCTGAGTATACCTTGGATATCAAGTCATGTCAAGAAAATACATAAATACCTCATTCCTTGAAGAAACGAGGTATTTAGGGGCTTTTTAGCCTATTTTTTTACTGCTGGAAGATACCTTCAAGCTCTCTTCTGCTTTCATCAAACTGTTCTCTACCCTCTTCAAACACTTCAGAAAATCCTTCCTTTACGCCTGCCACAAGAGATGGACTGTCTTGCTTTCTAACCACTTCTGCCTCTTGACCAAACCTCAACCCAACTACTGAAAGCCATACTATAAATATTATCCCTGCGATTATTGCAGCGACTATGAAAGCTATTTTCATACGATATGATTCTGGCTTTTCTCTTAATTTGTCTACTGTATTTAACATAATAGATTTTGTTAATTTTTAAGAACCACTATTTCCCCCTCTTTACCATCTAAATCTTTTTTCTTTATTGTTAGTTTATCAACAGGCTTGCCGTTCTCTCCTCCGTCTTCTTTTAAGAATTTTGCTAAAGCACTTTCTTTCCCTTCTTCTATTTCTCCGTAGTGCATCGGTATTACAATCTTTGGCTCAAGATCTACGGCAATAGCATGCGCATCTGCCGTACCAAGCACTCCGTTTCCACCGATAGGTACAAATAAAATATCAATATTACCAAGAGCTTCTTTTACATCTGCATTAAGCTTTTTAGAATTAAGTGCACCTAAAAATACTAAGTTCATCCCTTCAAGCACTATAGAGTACACTGTGTTTATCCTATCACTTCCACCATATCCTGAAACACTCTGTAAACCTTTTATAAAAACTTTTTTAACTTCATATTCTCCGGGGCCTGTTATAGCGAAAGGTTCTTTGTCGCCATGAGTTACTTGCCCTATACCGTTAAAGTCTTTGTCATTCAAGCTAACAACAGCAATATCAGCACCAAATTTGGCGCCACTTAATTTTGATTCTTTTGAAATAGGGTTTATAGCGACCGTAGTATCCCCAAATGCCGCCTTAAAAAATTCCCCTCCGTGATATGTAATTACCATAATCTCTATTGTAGCAGATAATTGCAAAAGGTTAAGTTTTATAGTAATATTGAGAACATTGTTTTATTAATCCTTGTGTAGGAACTAACCCCACTCAATACTGTAATTGCAAGAGAATGAGAGGACATCCTGCGCTATTTTAAATTATGACAACAAAAACTGAAGACTTAGAAGATAAAGTAGAAGAAACAAAAGAAGAAGATTTAATACTACAAAAGAAGACTGGGAAAAAGGATTCCGTAATGGCGAAGCTATTAAACGATAGCCCTAATCCACCCGAATCAGGAGACCTTGTTGAAGGTCCTGTTATTGGCATTGAGAAATCAAGTGTATTTATTGATTTACATCCATTCGGAACTGGTATTATTTACGGAAAAGAATTCCTACAAGCATCTGACGTACTTAGGAAAGTAAACCTTGGCGACAAGGTCGCAGCAAAAGTAGTTGACCGAACTACAAATAAAGATGGTTATATTGAACTATCTCTCAAAGAAGCTCGACAAGCACTTCTTTGGAGTGAGGCAGAGATTGCTATTGCAAATAAAAGTATTATTGAAGTCCCTGTAAAAGAAGCAAACAAAGGCGGGCTTATACTTGAATGGAAGAGCATACAAGGTTTCTTGCCTGCATCACAACTTAAAGCAGGTCATTACCCACGAGTAACAGACGGCGACAAAGATAAAATCCTAAACGAATTAAATAAATTAGTAGGTACAAAACTTTCAGTATCTATTATCACAGCAGATCCTAAAGAAGGTAAACTTATCTTCTCTGAAAAAGATCCAGAAAAGAAAGAGAAAGAAAAGATTGTAGACAAGTATGCAGTTGGCGATGAATTAGATGGAGAAGTAACAGGTATCGTTGACTTTGGTATCTTTGTAAAGATTGAGGAGGGGCTTGAAGGGCTTGTGCACATTTCTGAGATTGAATGGGGTCTAGTAGATGATCCTAAAGCACTCTTCAAAGTAGGAGACAAAACAAAAGTTAAAATTATAGAAATCAAAGACGGTAAGATCTCACTTTCTATAAAAGCTATGAAGGAAAACCCTTGGAAGAGCGCGATAGATAAGTATAAAAAAGATGACAGTGTTACTGGCGTTGTAATCAAATACAATAAACACGGAGCTCTTGCTTCAATAGAAGAAGGGGTTGCAGGACTAGTACATGTGTCAGAATTTGAAAACGAAGAAGAATTACGCAATACACTTGAACTTGGGAAGACTTACAATTTCAAGATAGCAGTATTTGAACCAAAAGAACAAAAAATGACGCTTTCGTTTAAGAAAGAAGCTTAACAAGACAAACAAAATACAAAAATAAACAGCTCATCTCACGATGAGCTGTTTATTTTTTAATCTATCCAAGGTTCGACCTTGGATTTTATAAGACAATCTCAGTTCACATACGCTTCAAGTATAGCTATTTCATTTGTTACCTTTAGCTTTTCAGCAATTTCTGAGAATAATGTTTTATTACTTAATCCAACTATCAATTTATCTAATTTTGTAAGTCCAGGATATGGAATAAGAGTATAAGTTTTCCATTCGCCATTTTTAAATTGATATTTTGTTCCATTTATAAACACAGGTATTTCGTGGAGTACATATTCTGACAGGCTCTCTAATCTTACCTCGTCTAAGTTTCTGTCAGGTCTACCTTCTTTTATTATTGAGTAGACGTAATCATGAAATTCTTTATTGTTCTTAAAAGCATCACGAACTACTTCTAGCCTGTGTTCATGATACTTAGTCTTACTAACATCTTTCCACCTAGCTATTGTTACTTTACTGGCTTCATCTTTTGGTAGAGTTGAGAGAATCTCTTCTATCTTCTTTTGTTTTTCATCAGCCAATCTATAAGCTCTTTTTAAAGCTCTCGCTTTAGACCGACCATCTAATATCTCTATGTTGATTGCATAAATATCGTCTGCTATTAAAACAAGAACACCATCTTTTGTGTGTTGTAGTGCCCATTCAATATATTTTCTTATATTCTCCTTAGTAAAATATTTGTTTCCAAGACTGACACCAATCCATATATTGTGTTTTTTGGATTCAACTTCATCTTTTGTTGTGTTTACATATTGTTTAATTCTCATATTCCAAAATATACCATAATATCTATTATTCTAAGGCCTTGCCTTGGATATTATTGAATTCTTCTATGAGTTCCTTGAAATCATTCAATTGAGAAAAGTGTTCTGGAAAAGAATCTTTGCTAAGAATTAGCTTATCAGACCTATCCCCTAAAAAATAATCGTGATAGCTTGAATACTTATAATCATCTATAAAATTCTTAGCTTTTGTTGGGTTAGAAATACCCTCTTCTTTCCAATTTGAATCAACCAATTTAACAGGATTAAGATGTATGTATGAAAACACCCAATTTAAATATTCATCAGTATCAATATGTTTTGAATTGAATTTACTTTCAAACAATGATCCCTTTCTTTCATATTTTTTATTAAAATACATTGAGTATGCTGTTAATAATTTTTGCATAAACAAACTAATACCACCCTCTACTCTCTCATATAAAAGAATATGAAAATGATTAGGCATTAAACAATACGCTCCAATATCAACAAGGCTTTCTCCTCTTTCTATCTCATCCAAGGCCTTGCCTTGGATTAATTTAAATATAATAGATTTACTACTATTACACACAAACAAAAGTTTTATAAACCTTCTTTTATCTGCTTCATCTAAAAAGATAGTGTTCTTTAATATCCCTCGATTATATATATGATAATGTTCACCTATTACAAAAGGAGTTTTTCTTAAAGACATGTAATAATATTATAGAGGTATATTCTGCACATTCCAAGGCAAGGCCTTGGACAACAATTATCTATTAAACTCATTCATTGCATTAGACCTTCCTTCTTTTATTATCACTTCAAGCGCTTCATTTACTTTTTTGAATACTTTCTTAAGTATTTCTGTTTCTTTCTTTTTAAAGTCCCCTAATATAAAATCTATTACTTTCTGTTCTGTTTTTATTTTTTTGATTTTCCCAGATGGTGTCGCAGGTGCAATACCAACCCTTATACGAATAAAATCTTTTGTTTTTATACTACGCACGATAGACTCTATTCCTTTATGCCCACCTGACCCCCTACCAAATGAGATCTTAATCTTACCAAGTGGCATATCAAGATCATCGTAGATAACAACCAAATTCTCTGCTTTCTTTTTACTTGTAATAAGTGGCTTTATAGAAAGTCCCGACTTATTCATAAACCCTTGTGGCAATAAAAGCTCAATTTTTTGCTTTCCTATCTTCCCTTCAGTTACAAAAGCCTTTAATTTTTTATTATTTTCAAAAGTAGCAAGTTTATTTTTCTTTGCAAAACTTTCCACAGAAAGAGCGCCCGTGTTGTGCCGAGTGTTTTCGTATTCTTCACCTGGGTTTCCAAGTCCTACTATGTAAATCATAAAAAGATTATATCACACACTTTTAAATATTGTGTCAAACAGATGTTTCAAGTACAATGTGTGTAAATGGAACCTAAAAAAGAAAACTTTTTTAAAGAAGTTCTAAAATTCTCCCTCATTGCGATTCTTATAGTCGCTCCAATACGTATTTTTATTGCACAGCCATTTGTAGTAAGTGGTGCATCTATGCAACCGAACTTTGACAGTAGCCAATACCTTATAGTTGACCAATTAAGCTATCAGTTTGGTACACCTGAGCGTGGAGAGGTGATTATTTTCAAATACCCCAAAGACCCCTCAACTTTTTTCATAAAAAGAGTTATAGGACTCCCAAATGAGACTGTTATTATGGATTCTGGGAATCTTATTATAAAGAACACTGATTTTCCTGACGGATTTGCCATAGAAGAACCTTATATAAAAGAAGCAACAGAGGATACTTTCATTACAAAATTAGCAGATGATGAATACTTTGTACTCGGAGACAACCGGAAGCACAGCTCCGACTCAAGAATATGGGGACCTCTCAATGATAAATTTGTTGTTGGGAAAGCTTTTTTGAGATTATTCCCAGTTAATAAGTTTGACGTACATCCTGGAGATTATAGTAAATAATAATAAATACCTATGATACATACAAAGACATTATCTAAATCAAATCCTACAGACTTATTAAAAAGAGCTATAGGTATTGCATCGTGTTATGGCTTTGACAATATAGATAAAGTAATAACACAAGAAAAAAAATGGACTTCTGATATGAAAGAGAAAAGCGATAAAGAAGAATTATTAAATACAAAAAAAGCTCCCGTACAAAATGTACGCCAGAAATGCATAAAGCAAAGCACAAAAACTTGCAACACTGACTCAGCTGGTGATGAAGCTCTTTGTGCACTAAAGACAGCCATTGATAATGGACTCCTACCATGTGAACATCCTCTTTTAATACACCAAAGTAATGTTGTAAATAATTTAAAAGAAAAGAAGCTACACTTTGGGCTTGTTGCAGTTGGTATGAAGAAAAGCATCGCTGAAGCGCTTATCATAAAGACAGCAACGGCTATACTGGAAGATATGGGTATAGATAATATCCAAGTATGTATAAACAGCATCGGGGACAAAGACTCGTCTTCAAAATTTGTAACTGAACTTAATTCATACTTTAGAAAAAACATAAACTCTGTCCCCTCTCAAATAAGACAAACAATAAAGAAAGATATCTTCAAAGCATATGACCAGCTTCACAGAGGGTATAGTTCGGGCGAAGAAGAGATCCCACAACCTATTAAATTCTTGTCAGACAGTAACAGAAAGCACTTGAGTGAAGTACTTGAATATATGGAGACGGGAGACGTGCCCTACGAAATAGATAATTTTCTTGTAGGAAGTAACGAATGTTATTCTCAAACACTTTTTGAAATACGTCATATGCAAGAATCAGAAGCTGAAGATATTTCTGTGCTTGCAAAGGGTGGTAGGTGCGACGAACTTGTAAAAAGAATGTTCAATGTTGATATTCCAACTGTTAGTCTTGTATTTGAATTTGAAAAGAAAAATATAAAAGAGAAAGAATTATTTGCACTTAAAAGAACTCGTAAACCAAAAGTGTACTTCATACAGCTTGGCCCTGAAGCAAAAAGGCGAAGTCTTCCTATAATCGACATTCTGCGCAAATCAAATATTCACACCCAACACTCATTAGATAGTGACAAATTAGCAGACCAGTTGTCTTTTGCACAATACTTTAAAGTCCCGTATGCAATAATAATGGGCCATCGTGAAGCGCTTGACGGCACTGTAATAGTGCGTGATATGAACACACAATTCCAACATACCGTACTAACAGACGACTTACCTCAATACCTAAAAGATATGCACGTTTAATATAGCATTGTAAATCTATATATTATGTGGTATCTTATATCACTATATGAGTATAAATGTTCGAGTAGAAAAAAATGACAAAGAAAATACAGCTGGCCTTCTGAGAAGGTTTACTAAGCGTGTGCGTGGGTCTGGGATACTCTCCAGAGTACGTGGTATCAGATACTATGACAGACAAAAATCAGACTATGTAAAGAAAAAGAAGACTCTAAAAAGAATCAGCAAAAGAGCAGATCGTGAAGAACAGATAAAACTTGGTAAAATAGTAGAACAAACAGGTAGATTTAGAAGAAGGTAAACAATGAAAAAATCGGATAATTTTTCAATAACAAATAAAACAAAAAGTAAGCCTAAAAGCTTACTTTTTGTTCGTATAAAAAATGACGTACTTGGCAAAGATTTTGAACTTAGCCTTGTATTTATAGGGAGTACTAAATCTAGAGCGTTTAATAAAGAATATAGAAAAAAAGACAAGCCCACTAATATCCTGACTTTCCCTCTCTCAAAAACAGAAGGTGAGATATTCATAACTCCAGAAGTGGCAAAGCGTGACGCTAAGAAATTTGATATGAAAGAGAATGATTTTATAGTGTATTTATTCATACACGGACTACTTCACTTGAATGGCCTAAAGCATGGAGACAAAATGGACAAAGAAGAGGAAAAATTAAAGAAAAAGTATATTTAAAATTTGGGGGTTTTGCGTGTTGTGTTGTATAATTATTTCATAATATGGCGCGTAATATCACAACAGGAATAGATATCGGTACATACCAAATAAAAGTGGTGGTAACAGAGTACGGTAAAAATGGAAACGGTAATATGCCTAAGATAATAGGTACCGGTTTTGCGCAATCTAAAGGTCTTCGTCATGGTTATATAATCAACCAGAACGACACAGTCAGAAGTATCACTACGGCAGTAGCACAAGCTGAAAAGTCAGCTGGTATAAAGATCAAAAAAGCATTCATCTCTATAGGCGGTGTAGGACTAGAGGAAGTACATTCCAAAGGAGGCGCTGTGGTTGCAAGAGCTGATTCAGAAATCACAGATTTAGATATTGAGAAAGCAATAAAAGACAGCGAGAAAAGAGTTGCACAAAAAATCGCAAATAGAAAAATCCTACACGAAATCCCCCTTCAATACAAAATAGACGGACAAAAAGTTCTTGGTAAACCACAAGGAATGCGCGGGAGCAAAATTGAATTAGACGTACTTTTTGTTACGTGTCTTGAGCAACATTTAAATGACCTCATCTCATCTGTAGAAGATGCTGGTATCGTAGTAGAAGACGTGATGGCGTCCCCTTTGGCTGGAAGTTTTGTCACATTAAGTCGAGCGCAAAAAGTAGCAGGCTCTGTACTTGCAAACATAGGGGCTGAGACTGTCTCTATAGTAGTATTTGAAAACAATATGCCTGTATCACTTAAAGTATTTTCAATTGGTGGGACAGATATAACAAACGATATAGCCCTAGGACTTAAGATCCCTCTTGATCAAGCAGAGCGGGTAAAAACAGGTGCTCTCTCTGGTGCTGAATTCCCACAGAAAAAGCTAGACGAAATCATAAGCGCAAGACTTTCTGATATATTTGAACTTATTGAATCGCATTTAAAAAAGATTGGCAAAAACGGATTACTCCCTGCAGGGATTATAATCACAGGTGGTGGCTCAGGCATAGCAACTATAGAAGACCTTGCACGCGCCGCACTTAAGCTTCCTTCAAAAACTTCTTCTGGTTTTGTCGGCGACAATGTCCTGCCTGCCGGCAGGCAGGGATCAGTAGTAGTACAAGGAAACGTACGGGACTCTTCATGGGCAGTTGCATACGGACTTTGTATCTGGGGACTCTCAACTGAGGAAGATGGCGTAGGAGTAAAGCTTGCAAAACAAACTGGTGGAAGCATCGTGCAGTGGGTAAAGCAATTTTTGCCATAAACCTCATAAAAATTAAGACATAAACAGCACCTCTGTCAAAGTTCACAAGGTGTTTTTTATCTGCTATTATGGTGACAAATTAACCAATATAAATATTAAAAATATATGAAACAAGTTAAACCTGATGTAGAATCTTTCGCAAGAATCCGAGTAATCGGAGTCGGAGGATCTGGAAATAACGCCATAAACCATATGATTAACTCCAAAGTTAAAGGGGTTGAATTTGTTTCTGTAAATACAGACGCTCAAGACTTACACCATTCATCTGCAAAGAAGAAAATCCATATTGGTAAAAACCTGACACGCGGTCTCGGCACTGGTATGAATCCAGAGCTTGGAAGACGTGCAGCAGAAGAAACAAAAGAAGAAATTCAAGAAGTTACAAAAGGTTCAGACATGGTTTTCATAACATGTGGACAAGGTGGAGGTACAGGTACAGGAGCAGCTCCAGTGATAGCAAATACAGCTCGTGAGTCAGGAGCACTTACAGTCGGTATAGTTACAAAACCATTCACATTTGAAGGACAACACAGAATGGAGCTTGCAGAAAAAGGACTTGAAAATTTGAAAAAAGAAGTTGATGCGCTTATTATAATTCCAAACGATAGACTTCTTGCAGTAGTAGACAAAGATACAAGTGTTAAAAATGCATTTGGTATGTCAGATGATATATTACTTCAAGCAGTTGAGGGCATCTCTGACCTAATCACAACACCCGGAACAATCAATGTAGACTTCGCAGACATACGTTCAGTCATGGAGAATGCAGGTTCAGCACTTATGGGTATCGGTATTGCAGGTGGAGAGAAACGAGCAGAAGAAGCAGCACGAATGGCTATCTCATCTCCTCTTCTTGAAATATCTATAAATGGTGCTAAAGGAGTATTATTTGCAGTTGCAGGTGGTGATGACTTAGGAATGCTTGAGATTCAAGAAGCGGCTAAAGTTATTACAGAATCTATAGACCCACATGCTAAAGTAATCTTCGGAACTATTAAAGACGACTCTATTAAGAAAAACGAAGTTAAGGTTACTGTCATCGCAACAGGATTTCCTGATAATATCCTGCACAAAAGCCCTGCACTATTCCAGTCTGGTAGCGTGCATGAAGCTGATGAAAAAGTAAAAGACTTAGATAAAGACAAAGTACGAGGAAAGATCTTCAATGCAATTAATAAAGATGCGGAAAAAGACATTCCAGCCCCCCAAGCTCCAAAGACACCAGACGAAGAGAACAAGAAGAAAGAAGATGACGACGATGACGACTGGGGTGTAGTACCAGCATTTCTAAGAAGATCTAAAATTAAATAAAAATACAAAAAAAGAAACTGGAAAATCAGTTTCTTTTTTTGTATAATATACCAACAATTTTCTTTTAATAACTAACAATAAAACCTACTATGTATGATCTTATAATTATAGGCGGTGGTCCTGCAGGAGTTGCAGCAGGAGTCTATGCCTCACGCAAGAGGCTTAAAACCGCTCTCATAGCATGTGAGCTAAGCGGACAAAGCGCAGTTTCAGAAGATGTTCAAAACTGGATAGGAACAGTCTCAATCCCCGGGAGTGAGCTTGCAGAAAATATGAAAAAGCACCTTCATGCTTATGCAGAAGATGTTGTAGACATCATAGAAGGCGAAAAAATAAAAACTCTTTCAAAGTCAAATGATGATTTTATAGCTGTAACTGAAAATGGCAAAGAATATAAAGGTAAGAACGTACTCATAGCATCAGGTGCCAATAGAAGAAAGCTAACGGTCCCAGGTGCAGATATATTTGAACACAAAGGCCTTACTTACTGTGCATCATGTGATGGACCAGTATTCTCGGGTCAAGACGTAGTGGTTATAGGAGGAGGAAATGCAGGCTTTGAGACAGCTGCGCAACTTCTAGCATATACTAAAAGTGTTACACTTTTATGCAGAAAACCAGTATGTAAAGCAGATCCCGTTACTGTAAAGAAAGTCTCTGCTCATCCTAATATGACAGTACTTACAGAATCTGATATTACAGAAGTAAAAGGAGACGGTTTCGTAACAGGTATCTCATATAAAGATATAAAGACAGGAGAAGTTAAAGACATACAAGTAAACGGCGTATTTGTAGAGATAGGAAATATACCATCAACAGACTTTGTAAAAGATGTAGTAAAACTAGACGATTTCAGTAGAATAATCACAGATCCTAAGAACCAACAGACATCTACACCGGGTATATGGGCAGCAGGAGACGTCACAGACGAGCTATACCACCAGAACAACATAGCAGCAGGGGATGCTGTAAAAGCTGTGGAGGACATCTACCAAGCGCACGCAGCACGATAATTAACAGCGAGGTTGAACCTCGCTGTTAGATTTTGATGGAGTTTTTTATATCAAAATCCCCTACTTTTGTGCGAGTAAGTCCGAGGAGTACTCCTCCTAGAGAATGTGCTATAGAACGTATGTATGTCCCACTTGACACATTGAATTTTACTTTTGCTACAAAATATTTATTTTCTTTATTCAAAACCTCTTGCCATTTATTTAAAATCTCTTCTTGTCTAAAATCCCCTTTTACTAAGTTAATTTTTTCTGTAATTTTCTTGAGTAATTCTTCAGAACTTACCTCATAAGAATCCAAAACTTCAGTATCATGAATCTGTGTTGTTCGCTCTGGTATTTCTATCTCGTCTAATTTCCCCTCCCTAGCCCACATAAAAAGAGGTTTACCATTTATCTTATATGAAGAATACGATGGAAGTGGTAATGAGATTTCGCCTTTTAAATTTCCTATCTCTCTTTTAGCACTTTCAAGCGTTTTCTTGAATACCTCAACCGGTTGAGGTATTCCCAAAATATCATACGTATCTGTCTCAAATCCAAAAAGCATCTCTGCTTCATACTCTTTATCAAGCTTCATATATTCTTCTTTCTTATGTACTTCTTCTCCTGCAAGCAAAAGTAAGACTCCTTCTGCCAATGGATCTAACCGCCCAGCGTACGTTACTGACACACCTCTGTATTCAGGATTTTTCTCTTGCAAAAGCTTGATTACATCAAGCGGTGATATCCCTACTGGTTTGTAAACATTTATCATATAAATAATCTTGCTAAACGAAGTTCGTCAAATGTAAAGCTACTTCCTAAGATATTTCGCACAGGTGAAAGCTTTGTATCACCAGACTTTGCAAACGCTTTCCTAATTTTTGCCATTCGCTCTTTTGGTATCGTCTTTTCTACATGACTAATATCAGGACACTCCCCTAGTTCACGCAACTTTTCTATATGTCCAACCACAGTACCTTTTGTCATTTCTCTTCTCTTTGCTATCTCATCTACAGTAAGTTCTTCAGCAAGCAGTAATCTTGTCCTCTCATATGTAGAAAGTTTTTCCTCTTTTTCTTCGGCAGTTGGAGCTATTGAATTTAAAAACTCTTCTTGTTTCTTTTTATTATCTTTCAGATTTTTAAGGTCCATAACTACCTTTTTTGACTCCACCAATAGCTCACCATCAAATTCTAAAATCTCATTGTTAACCCTAAGAGCTGTATCATTGAGACCCATTAATCTAAGTCCGGAGAGCGTCCTCACACGAGAAAGCGCCACATATCCCTGCCCTTCTACAAATGCCTTTGAGAGGTCCATTTCGGCTGCATCTAGGCTCATTCCTTGGCTTTTATGTACTGTTATAGCCCATGCAAGACGAAGCGGTACTTGGCTTATTTCGGCCTTTGTCTTACCGTCTTCTTCTATTCGCCAGCTCTCAGGAAGCGCCAAAATCTTCTCGCCATTTGTAATCTCTACTATTGGTAATTCTTGTTCATATTCCTCACTAAACTGAAAATCTATCACCTTACCAAGTGTTCCATTTACATAACCTTTCTCAAAATTATTCTTAACAAACATTACTACTGCATTTTTTTTCAAGTACAAATACTCTGGGGCAAGACAACTTCGCTTCATAGTATCCTGAAGCCCACGGGAACCATGGCTTTTCATTTCAAATATTTTATTATTCCCTGATAATTTATCAAGCTCTCTTGCATTGATATTATCAACATCCATATTGTGTGTATAAAGTTTTGTCGGCATAAGAACACCTTCAATATTCTTTTTATATCGGGCGCGTAGTGGTTCTAGAGTATGCTCTCCAGTATTGTTTGCACGAATATCGTTTAAAAGATTTAGAAGATTGTCATCTTCATGTCTGTGTTGTTCGTCCAAGTAGCACACCTTAAGCCCCATCGTATTCCAAATATTAGACTTATGTACGAAATGCGCTCGCTCACTTCCACGCGATATCGGTGGAAGCTGAAAGAAATCCCCTACTAGTATTACTTGCATCCCACCAAAAGGCTCTGAACTTTCTTTAAACATTTTGCAAACCTTGTCTACCATATCTAGACGAAAATGATGCAGCATTGACACCTCGTCTAT
>JABGQE010000003.1 GCA_018648925.1 bacterium
TTAAGTAACTTCCGTTATCTGTCCACAGTGCATTATCTCCACCTACACATGTACCGTTGATAGAGAAACAACCATTTGCAAGGTCTATACCGTTTCCAGCTGTTGATGTGGCTGTGGTTGATGTTATGTTTAGTGCGTTTACGTTGAGTCCGTGGGCGATGGTTGATGATGCGGTGGTGGAGGTGGCGTTGAAGTATGGAGTTTCTATGAGTGAACCTACTTGGAAAATGTTTGCCCATAGATTAGCCAGTGTAGATGTACCAGAGCCTGATGAGAGATAACTTGATGCTGTGAGTGTTCCGGTTGTGGTGTCATTAGCGTCGTTTCTTAAATATACATCTTCTATGAATGAAGATGATAGTGATGATGTTGCTGATACTAGACCGTCTATTGCTTGAAGGGATCCTGTAAGTGTACCTAAGTATGTGGAACCACTTACTGTTAGTGATGTTGATGATGCGTATGGGAAAGTTGATGCTTGTGATGTGCTTGTTGCTGTGAAGTATGGAGCTTCAAGAACTGTTCCTACTTGTAGATTCTCTGTCCAAAGATTTGCTATTGTCGTCGTACCTGTATTTGTAAAGTTCCAAAGACCTAAGATTGTTTCTGTTGCAGTTTTGTCTACTAGATTTTGGTTTTGTATTCCTGCAATAGTTCCTGATGTGTCTGTAAATGTGAGTGTGTCTATACCTGTGATTGAATTGTCTGACATTATGATATTGCCTGCCATTGTAAGTACTCCTGCGGAGTTGAATGTGCTTGTCGCAGTACCTCCGAAGTATGCTGTGTCAAATACTGAAAGACGTGTTGTTGAAGCTTGTATCAATGATGTTAATCCTGAGATTGAGAGTGTTCCTGTTGTTGTTAGGTTTTCGTCTCCAAAACTGATTGCTCCACTACTGTCTGTTAGTGATCCTCCTGTTAGTGTTGCTGTGCTAGCGATTATTGAAGTAGAGAATGTTCCCGTTCCTACTACATCAAGAGCTTGTGTTGGGCTTGCCGTACCGATACCAACATTATTTGTTGTAAAGTCATAGACAAATCCGCCGTTATCTATGTCAAGACCACCGGCGATGGTGGAGGTTGCGGTGGTTGAGGTGGCTGTGAAGTACCCAGCAAGAGCTGAGTTACCTAAAGCTGATGAACCTTCTATTGAGAGTGTTGCATATGGAGAGGACGTGCCAATGCCTATCGACGTACCAAAGTATCCTGTTCTCCACATTCTCTGTGGTGATGAGCTTCCAATGTCAAATGCATTGTCATACTTTGGTATAAGTGAAGAAGCTAACATTGCGTTTAGATATATAGAGTCTGTGGTTGTAGCGTCTCCTATGGTTAGATCATTTTCAACAGTAAATGTTGAAGCTGTTGTTGTCGAAAGTGTGACACCTCCTACTGCAGTAATAGAGTTTGCGAATAGGTCTCCTTCTGCGTCAATGATGAACTTAGCACCATCGTTAACGGAGATACTAAATAAGTTTGTGTCTGCTGCAGCTGAAGCTGGGTTGATATAGAATGATGCATTTGTAGCTTCTGCTCCTGCGACATCAACAGCCCATGCACCAAATGAATGTGCGACTGTAGGTACAAAGGTTGAACTGATTTGTCCTCTAAATGTAGATGTTGCGGTTGATGATGTTGCAGTGAAGTATTCTGCAGTTAGACCGCCTGTGAGCGTCCCACCAGTAAGTGGTAAGTAGTTTGATGCAGTTATGGAGTCTGGTATGTGTGCGTCAGTAAGACCTGAGAGAGTTCCTGATATTGTGGAGTTGGAGATTGTTACACTTCCTAGTTTATCTATTTTGTTTGTTTGGGCTATGACGCTGTAGTTGTTTATTATTCTTGTTTCGTTGGCTGAGGTTAAGCTACTCATGTCTGAGTAGACTTTATTGCTAAATTGTTGTATCGCAAGCTCTAAATCTTCCCTTGTAATACCTCCTGAGACAATTATTTCTCTGGTTTCAATGACTCTTTCAATAACTGGCTGGTTTGTAACCACCTTTGGTGACGGGTCTATAACAACTACTTTTTCTGGAATATTTTCCTTGACTATACTTTCTTTAGGAATTTCTTTTTGAACTTGCACCAAGACTGTCTCTTCTACCTCTCCACCACATGTAGAGAATTTACATATTACACTGTTTACAGTTTTGTTTACGTAGAGCGCTTCATCTTTAATGATTGAATTTATGCTACCGGCTATACTTGCAAATACATTGGCGCGCGTGTTTTGGAAGTTACTGTATGGAGAGATTATGTTTGATACGCCAGCTACAGACTTTGTAGCATTGTTTTTTATATTAAAAATTGCAGAAGTGATTGAGCTGTTTACTTTATAGATTGCACCATCCTTCAGGTCTTGCCATGTAGCAGAGTCACCCTTTGCTATTAGATATGTTTTCTTTGAAGCTTCTGCTGAAAGTAGTTTACTCTTTTCCATCCCTCTGTGTACATTGAGTGCCGCATCCTTACCTGCATCTTTAAATGTAAGCACTGAACTTATTCCAAACTCTGCTGGGTTAAACTTTGAAACTGCGTCTAATGCTCCGACTACAGCTTGCGACACTTTTCTAAAACCTGCTTGTGCAATATCAGTGTTGCTTACAAAATATCCACCGAACACAAATATAATAGCTAATGCAAATGCAGTACTTTTTTTAAATAATTCTGTTTTTGAAGCTAGAGATACATTTGACTTAAATGCTTGAAATTCCTCACTTAACTTTCTGTCTCTTTCAAAGAATTTTAGATCATTTGTTCTTTTGTCAGATAGCTTTTTATGAAGATTTGTTTTCTGTATTTTATTGTTTTGTATAAAACTCTTTAGAGAAGATTCTTCAACATACCAAGTTCGTCCAACTTTCTTTCCTGCAACTTTTTTTTGACGTGCAAGTCTGGCTACATAGTCATTTGTATAGCCTGAAATTTTTCCAGCGTGTGTAGAAGAAAGATATTTTTTATTGTCGATTGTCAGTTTTTTATCCATGTCTTTTAGAATATCTTTTTGTATTTTTCTTGAGAGAATGTATTAAATGCGAATTACCTATATTTTACAACAAAAAACGCCTCTTAAGGACATTTAAGAGTGCTAAAATGTGGATAACTTTCGTGCCGTCGTCTTAACGAAATGTCTTTTGTTTTCGTAAAAACAAAATTATATGGAAATATAAATCTTGATACTTAAATCTAATATTAATTTATCGCTCCTTAAGGTTTAATCTTATTTGCTCCCCAAGGACTGACCTCTTCCCGCCTAAGTCAAACCTCTTCCCGTCGCTACCACTCCTCCTCGAGGATTGACTTGCTCCTCGAGGACAGACCTTTTTCCGCAATAAGAGATATGCGAGCGAAAACAAGCTTTCTAATACAACAATTTAAACAAAAATACCTTAAACCAAGCAATTCTAAACACCTCAACTGGTTGAGGTGTTTAGAATTATAAAAAGATAAAAAACTATCTTTCTAATACTAGATGTGGTGTTATATGATCTAATATAAAAAATTTCTAATCTCTATAAAAGCCCTTGGAATAAAGATATTTCGCCTATTATTTTTATAGCCGTAGTATTTAAAGGCGAAATATCTTTGTTTTCTTTAGACTTTTTAAAGTACTAATTTCTTCAAAAATTCTATAATTTAAATAAAAAAAATATAGTTACATACTAACCATACATTTTTTAAAACTCTTAGAGCTCAATTTTAAGCTTAGTTCGAAGCTTATTCTTAAAATAGATCTTTCTTGCTTGTCTGGCTCATCAAATTAATAAATAAAATGAAAATTTACTGAAAAATAAACAATAAATGTATTTTATTTATTAAATGATCAATCTTTAATAATAAATAAATGTTTCTATATCTAACTATCTTGTCTAAACGAGATTTTATTTACTCTTTAAAAACTAAAGAAGCTACCCACACCTGCCACCTGAAACTCTGTATTAACAGTGCTTTCAGACTGAGTGTAATGTACAGTTTGTTCTAATGTGAGCGTACCTGCAACAAATAGAAGCCCTACTAGTACTATTACAGAGGCTATAACCTTTACCATGGGGAGTCTTATTGGTGATTTCTGTGGAAGAAGCCCCTCTCTCTCTATAACCCCTCTAGCTTCTCTTATAACTGGGGTTTTGGCGACCTCCTTTTTGCTAGGTCTTAGGTCAACCATAGGACTTTCGATCATGCTAAGTATTGGAATTAGATTTTCCCCGCCTGCAGGTCGGGCAGGTTTCTTTTCTTTTATCTCTATTATTGTCTCCTCTTCCTCCTCTGTTATCTCTTCTACTTCCTCTTCAGTGTTTTCTAAGACAACTTTATTTATTTCAGGGTTGTTGATACGCTCGTCATCACTATAATACATTGGTTCTAAATCAAGTTTCTTATACTCTATTGCTCTACCACCTTCGTTTAATTGCGCTTTCTTAAAACTCTTTTTTTGCGCTTTCATTACCTCTTCATTGATATACCAATTCCTGCCAACAAGCCTACAGTCCATCTTACCTCCACGACACATCTGCCCGATATAATCGGTCGTGTATCCCGTCAGCTTCCCTGCTCGTTTAGACGAGATGTACTTATTTCCTGCGAATATTAGTTCATTCATATTACTTATCATTATACTCTACCCTCAAAATACTCGATAATTACAATATGTGGAAAAGTACAAAAAACCGCCAGTTATATGGCAATTTTTAGTACAATATATTCTTCGCAAGCTTCCCCTGAAGAGCACGCGTCGCACCCCCAGCGAGGGTGCGCGCTCAGTCTCGGCCTCGCTCTCTCGCTTCGCTCGAACCATGCCCACTCAACCTGCGAAGCCTCTTCAGTAGAACTTGCTTGAATATTTTACTTTAGTAGATTCTCAAAAAGTTTTTTAAGTACTTCTGGATTTGCAGAGCCTTGAGTCGCTCGCATACCCTGCCCTATCAAAAACTGTAGTCCAGCTTCTTTTCCGTTCTTGTATTCAGTTACCACTTTTTCGTTTTCTTCTATTATCTTTTCTATGATTTGCTTGAGCTCACCCTCGTCACTTTTCTGGAATAAGTTTTTCTTCTCTGCGATCTCTTTTGGCACTCCACCGTTTTCATACATCTCTTTTAAAATATCTTTTGCTCCACGAGATGAGATCTCGTTTCCATGAACCATCGACATTAATTGTGCAAAGTTTTCTGCAGAAATATTTTCGTGTAATTTGTCGCTCTTTCCACCACCTTGTTTTACAAGTCCTGCAATGTCGGATGTGATGTAATTAGAAGCGGTCTTGATTAGCATATTACCCCCTACAAATTGCTCCGCAACGGCATCGAAAAGTTTTGCTAGGAATTCGTCTCGCACGAACATATCTGCGTCCTCTTCTTTTATGTCATACTGACTTTTATATCTTTCCCTCTTTTCCCATGGAAGCTCTGGCAAAATGTTCTTTAGGTTTTCTCCAGAGAATTCTTCTATTTTACTTATGTGCAGTTTGGGTAGGTCAGGGTCTGGGAAATATCTGTAGTCAGCTGAACCCTCTTTGATACGCTGTGAGAATGTCTCTTGCTTTGCCTCGTCCCAACCACGTGTCTCTTGTATTACTTCACCGCCCTCATCAAGTAATTTACTCTGTCTCTTGATCTCATACTCTATAGCCTTCTCTACAACCTTAAATGAGTTGAGGTTTTTGACTTCTACCTTTGTACCAAACTGATTGTCTCCCTCTCGCATAACCGAGATATTTGCTTCAACACGCATTTCCCCCTTTTCCATATTTGCCTCCCCTACTTGAAGCGTACGTAGTAAAATCTGAAGCTCTTTGGCAAACTGGCTGGCTTGTTGCGCATCTTTCACTACAGGTTCTGTGACAAGCTCCATAAGCGGCACTCCAGCTCTATTGAAGTCTATTAAGCTATAGTTAGCATGGTGCGTGGATTTGGCAGTGTCTTCTTCCAAGTGTACACGTGTTATCTCTACCCCTGCTAAACTCCCCCCTGAGACGAGTGGATACTTGTACTGGCTTATCTGATAACCTTTCGGTATATCAGGATAGAAGTAGTTTTTACGGTCAAATTCTGTGAAATCAGCTAATTTGCCACTTATTGCAGTACCGACAGTTAAGACATGTTTAACAGCCTCACGGTTGATAACAGGAAGTGTCCCGGGGTGCCCCATACATATAGGACATATATTTATATTGGCTTTCTCTTCATTTGGGTCGTTTTTGGAGCTACAGAACATCTTTGTCTTAGTCTTCAGCTCTGCATGTATCTCAAGTCCAATTGTTGGTATGTATTTACTCATAATTAGTATTATAGAGCAAAAACCATACTATTTGAAGGGATGGTATTATCTATCTTCCTTTTAGGAATTTATTTGCAAAAGAACTTCCGAGAGAGATTATGAATGCTCCGACAAATGCAGCAATAAAACCGTCTACACTAAAGCCTTGTATAAAGGTGGAGATGAACCAGAACAATACAGCATTAATGATAAGAGTAAAAAGACCGAAGGTCATCATGTTTATAGGTAATGTAAGCAATACTAGAATTGGCCTTATTATGAGATTTACTATACCTAGAATTATTGCGACGATAAATGCAATATAAAATCCTGACACCTCAATCCCGGGTACGTAATTTGCTACCAAAAGTAGTAATAGTATTGTTATTAGTAATTTTGTAAGAATTTTCATTGTTTATTTTATTATATTACATTAATTCAGCCTTAAGTTTTGGAAATAGTTCTGAGAACAATACTTTTGCTTTCTTGGTTTTTAGACGTCCTGGAATTTTAGTTTCCAAATACTGTAGTGCCTTCCCAAAACTCTCAAGATTGTATTTTTCTCTCAAATGTTCTGGGTTTAATTTACTAAGAGCGTCAGAATCTACGATTATCGCTTCATCGTCATCTACTGATTCATGTTTATCGGCTGCCTTTACAAATTTATTTACTGTTTGTATTTCATCTTCTGCAAATTTAAGCTTCTCAAGAACCTCTCTTATAAATTTGGGTGAATTTTTATTTGCTTTATGCTCTAATTCTAACACAACATCCAAGTCTAATTTCCCTTCAGGCGCTACACCTGACCATCCAATATCATGAATATAACCAGCAACTACAAGTAGATGAAGATTACTCCTATCTTTACCGAGTTCTTTTATCCATTTGACCACTCTCAATGCATGCTCCCAATCACCAGATCTTGCAGTATTAAAGTACGGTTTTGCAATTTTTATTAATTCTTCTTCATTGAATTTTATATTTCTATTATCCATAATACTTCTTAAAGCTTAATCCTACTTAGGAACCTTACTACTAAGTAATTACTCTAATAAAAGTTTTTCTATCTCTTTCTCTTCTTCCCTCTGTTTCTTAATATCAATCAATAACCCCTCTGCAAATTTTTTATATTCTTTTATATTATCAAATTGATCTAAAATAACATCTTTTTTACAAAAACTATTATTCCCATCTCCAACATACTCTCCCCAACTAGACAACTTAGGTGCCTTGCACCCAAGTGAATGAACTTTGTCATTTAAATTTACATATGCACTACTTCGCAATAGCTGGTCATCTGGAGATAAATAAACTGCTTTAAATTTACCTTGGAACAGTGCTCCACTTCTTTTGTATTTTGAATTAAAATATTTTGAATATCCACCGATTTTATGCATAAATTTTGTAATTCCATTATCTGCAAGTTGCTCTAAAATAAAATGATAGTGATTTGGATTTAGGCAATAGCAAATAATATTTACCAATTTTTTATTTTTTCTGTTTTTACTATGAAATGAATTTTCATGAATACTGCCTATTGAATCAACAGTATTAAACTCTTCCATGCCCTTAAAAAATCTATCGATGTCATTCTTATCTAAAAAGATATCTCTTTTGTCTACTCCACGATTAAAAATATGACAAAAATCTCCATTTACAAATTCAAATTTCCTTGTAGCCATATAAAGATAATATAAAATTTACCACTTAGGTGCAAGGCACCTAAGTGGATAGTTACTTCCAGAGGGATAACGATAAGGATTAATTTCAAACAAAACCTTGCTTTTCTTTTTTATTTAAATATAATATGGTATTCGGTATCTGGTGAGGCAGAAAGGTGGGGCTCTAACGTATTAGATTTCCTAAGGAGCTAATACAGCAATGCGATAAGGCATTCGCGCCTCATGCCATCAACTTACGTGCATACTTTACGACCTAAGACGTCGCACGATGGATGTTTACCCCAAGGGTGCAAGAACCTCACTAGATACCGCTTTAGCTCACCAATTTGGTGGGTTTTTTATTTACTTAAATATTTAAATCTTTCTACTTTTTTACCGTCTATTTCAACATCTTCTAGAAACATACTCAGGGGTCTTGCCCACGTAGTATTAGCATCTTTACCTTTTACAGGATCAGGATGGCTATAGACAACCATCTCTTCTAAAGTTTCGCTGTGTAAAGCAATACCAATTACATCTACTTCCATACCTTTATAATGTAAGTATTTACCAAGTTTTATTTTATTGTCCATGGCACTTTTTGAATTTTTTGCCAGAGCCGCAGTGGCATGGGTCGTTACGTCCTATCTTTTCTCCATCTGGTGTATGTGTATGGTCTGTAGCAGGGGTAGTGGCGACGGGATCTTGTGGCTTTTGAGATTGTTGGGCTAAGATACTTCCCTTTTCATGTACTTCTTTTACTTTCTGGCGTTCTTGCGCGAAAGCGTCCCCACCTATGTTTGGCAAAAGTCTTAATACATTATCATCTATGGACATCTCCATATCTTTAAAGAGCTTCAATCCTTCTTTTTTATATTCTATTAGTGGGTCTCTCTGACCATAAGCACGTAAGTTTACAGAACCTCTTGTGTAATCCATAACTTCCAAATGTTCTACCCAAAGCATGTCTATCACTTGAAGTGTTAATTTTCTAAATGTATCTATAAACTGCTCTTCACCTAGTTGCTCTGTTTTAGAGTCCACTACTTTCTTCATCTCTTCATCGCCTTCTGTGAGCTCTCCAAGTTCTTTACGTATTTCGTCTTTGTCTCCATTCATTATTCTCCTTCTTCTCTCATACACAGCAGAACGTTGCTGGTTCATTATGTCGTCATATTCAAGCACGTGCTTTCTAGAATCAAAGTTAAAGCCTTCTATCTTAGTCTGCGCTGACTCAAGGGAGCGAGTTATAAGTGAGTTCTGTATTGGTTCGTCTTCTGCTATACCGAAACGCCCCATCATCTTCTTTATCATATCTGATGCAAACACACGCATAAGTGAGTCCTCAAGAGATACGAAGAACTGTGTCTCACCTTCGTCTCCTTGCCTACCTGAACGCCCTCTTAGCTGATTATCGATTCTTCTTGCTTCATGTCTTTCCGTACCGAGCACAAACAAACCGCCGAGTTTTTTGACTTCTTCGTATAGCTCTTTTGAGCCAGGGTTGCCACCAAGCTTAATGTCCACACCTCGCCCTGCCATGTTTGTAGCGATAGTCACTCGCCCCTTTATCCCAGCTTGAGCTACTACCTCACCTTCTTGTTCGTGCTTTTTAGCATTCAATACTTCGTGAGGTATGCCCTCGCGCGTTAGATATGCACTTAAAAGCTCGTTCTTCTCAATAGATGCAGTACCAATAAGCACTGGCTGACCCTTTTGATTAATTTCTTTGACAGCACGAGCTATAGCCTTGAACTTGCCTTTTTCTGTCTGGAAAATAAGGTCACCTTGGTCAATCCTCTTAGTGGGAATATTTGTAGGTACAGCTATAGTATGAAGCCCGTAAACACTATAAAACTCCTCCTCTGAAGTAAGTGCTGTACCCGTCATACCTGAGAGTTTGTCGTACATTCTAAAGTAGTTCTGAAATGTAACAGATGCAAATGTCCTAGATTCTTTCTGTACCTCTACGCTCTCTTTTGCTTCTATGGCTTGATGTAAGCCTTCGGACCATCGTCTTCCTGGTTGTAGGCGCCCTGTAAACTCGTCTACTATTACTACTTCACCTTCTTTAATTACATAATCTTTGTCTTTCTCGAACAAAGCTTTTGCACGCACCGCTGTCTCCAAGTGATGCACAAACTTAATCCCCTTCTCTGTATACAGATTATCAACACCTAGGATCTTTTCTGCCTTTTCTACACCTTCGTCTGTCAGAGACGCTGCACGCATCTTTTCGTCCACAGTAAAGTCTTCTTCTTTATTCATCTGGCTCGCAATCTTAGAAAACTGCGCGTATAAATCGCCACTCTCTGCGGCAGGAGCTGAGATGATAAGAGGTGTTCGTGCTTCATCTATTAATATAGAGTCTATTTCATCAACTATTGCAAAATTGTGACCTCTTTGGCGTAAATTATCTTTTTCGTATTCAATATTATCTCTAAGATAATCAAAGCCAAATTCATTGTTTGTACCGTATGTAATATCAGTTGCGTACGCTTCTTTACGAGCTACTGGTCTTAAAAACTCGTTAACTACTTTAAAAGAACCTGTTTCGTCACGCTCTTGGTCAAGCTCTTTGTGTTCTGGGTCATATATAAAAGAAGATTCGTGATTAATAATACCAACAGAGAGACCTAAGAAATTATAAACTTGCCCCATCCATACAGCATCACGTTTTGAAAGATAATCGTTGACGGTGATTACATGAACCCCCTTCCCAGAAAGTGCGTTGAGATACACAGGTAGAGTGGCAACCAAAGTCTTTCCCTCTCCGGTGCGCATCTCGGCGATATTACCTTGGTGCATAATAATGCCTCCTATAAGCTGAACATCGAAGTGTCTTTGTTCTAAATTACGCTTTGCAGCTTCACGTACTACTGCATATGCCTCTGGCAGAAGGTCATCTAATGTTTCGCCTCCGCCAGCTGGCGGATTAAGTCTTTCTTTAAACTCTATGGTCTTACCTTTAAGGGCCTCGTCAGAGAGTGTGGAAATATTACCCTCAAAAGAGTTTATTTTTGCCACGACAGGATCCAACGCTTTAAGCGCCTTCTTATTCTCATCTCCAAATAGCTTTTTTAGTGAAAACATATGATAAATAAGCCTTAATACCCCTATTTTAACACAAAAACAAAGCCCCGTATATACGGGGCTTTGTTTAGTGCTTTGGACGAGATTATCGTCGTCGTCGCTTTGCAGCTTTCTTCTTTGGAGCAGCTTTTCGTTTTTTAGCTGGCTTCCTTTTTGCAGCTTTCTTTTTAGCTGGCTTTCGCTTTGGTGCTGCCTTCTTTTTCTTTGGTGCAGCTTTTCTTTTAGCTGGCTTTCGTTTTGCAGCTTTTCGCTTTGGTGCAGCTTTTCTTTTAGCTGGCTTTCGCTTTGGTGCTTTTCGCTTTGGTGCAGCTTTTCTTTTAGCTGGCTTTCGCTTTGCAGCTTTTCTTTTTGTTGCCATATTATTTTAATTGATCAATTACAATTATATTTCGAGTTAATAATTAAACAACAACAACTTCCGACCGATTATTTTTTAAAAAATAAAAATGTTGCGCTTGTTTACTTAATTATCTAATACAAAAAAGTTTAAAACAATATTTTTTTAAAAAAAGTGGGGATAACTAAAAAAACTTTTTTGCGAAGTTTTTTTAAATTAAAATTTAAAATTTAAAATTTTAATTGAATTTTCAATGTTTAAAACTGCCTACAAAAATTATTTCTGGAGTTATTTTTATTTTTCTTTTTTCAAAAACTTTTTGTGCGACAGAATCTGTAAACTTTTTTATTTCATTTGCATTTGCGTCGCCAAAATTTATAACAACAAGTGGTTGCTTTTTGTAAAGTGCTACATCACCTTCTCTTAAACCTTTCATACCTAGCTCATCAAGAACTTTTGCTAAATGCACTTTATTGCCCTCTATTATAGGGTTCTTAAAGAAAGAGCCTGCGGTACCGTACTTCTCAAGATTGGGGAATTTCTTACTTCTTATCTCGCCTATTGCTGTGCGCACTGCTTTAATATTAGGTGTTTTAGTACCAAAATATTCTTTAATGTCTTTATACGAAGTATTTAATTTACCGTCTTTAGAAAGACTTAAGCAAACTTTAGTTACAATAAAATTCTTCTTTTTAAATATACTGTTTCTGTATTCAAACTCACATTCATCGTTACTTAAGTTAAAAGTTTTCAGGGTTTCTATATCAAATACTTCAACGCACTCTACAACGTCTCTTATCTCGCTACCGTATGCTCCTATGTTGCCGACAATACCAGCACCCACAGTACCCGGTATGAAAGACATGTTTTCTATGCCATATAATTCTTTCTTTACTGCAAGCTTAACTACATCGTCCCAACTCTCCCCTGCATTTGCTATTACTTTGTCTCTTTCAAATGCAATACCTTTTAGCTCAGTCTTAATAACTAAACCCCTAAACCCGTCGTCAGATATTAAAACATTAGAGCCATGACCTAATATAAAAACTTGCAAATTGTTTTCTTTACTAAAGATAACTGCTTCTTTAAGCTCATCTATATTAGAGACTTTACAAAAATAGTCAGCTAACCCACCAACCTTAAAAGTAGTAAATTTCTTAAGAGATATGTTTTCCTCAATATTCATATGATTCCGTCAAATTATGACCGGCGAGAGCGAGCTCCAATAAAAGTCTATGTGAGTGCCGACGCCGGTCGTAGCTTGAAACAATCATTTACCTATAATAATAGTATATTTGATTTGAAAGCTTTGGGCAACTAAATATATAGTATATTATTGCCCTCCACACCAAAACATGCTACAATTTAGTGGCTTAAATATTGATTTGAGCCATAAACAATTGGCAGAAAAGATATACATAAACAACAGCATACGAGCAAAGGAATTGCGAGTTATGGGCGCCGATGGCGCTAATTTGGGTGTTATTTCACTCTCTGAGGCTCTAAAACACGCTCAAGAAGCTGGGTTAGACCTTTTAGAGATATCTCCGAAAGCAAACCCTCCTGTTGCAAAAATAGCTGATTATGGTAGATTTCAATACGAGCAGAAGAAAAGAGATAAGGAAATAAAGGCTAAATCGCACGTTACAGAGACTAAAGTCGTCCAAATAAAAATAGGTACTGGCGAAGGCGACCTTAATCTTAAAGCCAAAAGAGTATCTGGATGGCTTAAAGAAGGACACAGAGTAAAGGTGGATTTATTCTTATTTGGACGATACAAGTATATGGAATTCAACTTTCTTAAAGAGAGACTTGAGAAATTCTTAACACTTGTAACAGAAGAATATAAAATAGCCGATCCTATAAAGAAAAGTCCTAAAGGGTTGTCTACAACAATAGAAAAAGGTAAAAAAGTATAATGAAAACTAAAAAGATATTTTCAAAAAGACTAAAAGTAAGTAAGAACGGTAAGATAACCGTGCGTGTTCCTGGTCAAAACCATTTTAATGCTAAAGAATCAAGTTCGGGTAGAATGGCCAGAAAAAGAAAAGTGGCGCTTAATATATCAAAAAGAACTAGAGCTAAAGAAATTGGAATTAAATAATATTTATCATGGCAAGAGTAAAAAGAGGAACAACAGCAAATAAAAGACGTAAAAACATCCTTCAGAAAGTAAAGGGGTACCGTTTTGGACGTTCTACAAAAGAAAAACAAGCTAAAGAAGCTATCGCTCATGCTGGTACGCACGCTTTCGCACACAGACGAGATAAGAAAAACGATTTCCGAAGACTGTGGAGCGTAAAGATAAATGCAGCCACGCGTGCAGGTGAGAACCCTATTTCATACAGTAAGTTTATTGGAGCTTTAAAGAAAAGCAATATAGGACTAGACAGAAAGATACTAGCAGACTTAGCAGAAAATTCACCTGAATCATTTGAAAGAGTTTTAAATAAAGTAAGATAAAAAACACCACCGTCGCTCGTGAGCGACGGTGGTGTTTTTTATTTATCTACATATTTTTTATACATAATGTTAAACACCGAGTGTTTAACATTCATTATTAAAAAGCTAATTAATCATCAAAAGATTCTTTCGCTCCGCTGGTTTGCACAAAATCATTGTAATCTCCCCCATTTTCAAATCTATCCATAATAATATCGTTTTTCAAAAGATCCCCCCACCTATTTTTTCCTACATAATCTTGATAACTAGACCAAGAATATTTTAATTCTTTTCCTTTCCATTCTTTCAACTCGTTAGGATTACGATGCTGATATGCTGACAAATAAGAAAGTTGATTATCATCTTCTATGTGCACAGCTTTATATGGTCCTTGAAAAAGATGCCCTGATTGATCATATTTAGTATTAAAATATTTAGTATATGAATTAAGAATTCGTTGCATATACTTTGGTATACCATCGTCTTCTATTCCATAAATAATAAGATGGTAATGATTTGGCATTAAACTAAACCCTATAAGTTCAATATATCGCGTTTTTGCAATATTGTCTGTAACATCATCTGCAATGTTAAACACCGAGTGTTTAACATAATACGATACCATACGACCAATGTTTATAAATATTATAGGTGATTGAAAATATAAAATAAGAAATAAAAATCTAATGTAATCTTTTTTATCTCTAAAGATTTTTTGTTTATTATTTCCTCTGCCAAAGATATGATAGTACTCACCCGATACTATAGGAACAATTCTCATACTTAATATATTACCATAATAAAAAATGTTAAACACTCGGTGTTTAACATTTTTACTTTACTAGCGGGTGTTTTTTTATTTAATTAGATCTTCTGGATTTGGTATACCCATACTACCGTGATTCCTATATATCCTACCGTGACTTTCTTTCTCTTGTATAACTTTTTCTATAACCCTAGCCACTAATTTCTTTGGATCACTATCAAAAATTATCTTATCGTTAGTCCTATTGCTAGCATCTAGCATATGTTTAAGTACTTCGTCCGTCTCCCAATCCCCCTCTAGTATCCCTATCGGTTTACCGTCCTCATATGCAACTGTAAACTCGTTTATAGTACCTATCCTCCCACACCCAATAAACACAGCGTCAGCAGAACGAGTAAGTATAAGGTTTCTGCCAGAATAACCAAAGCCTGTGTAAACCATAACGTCCATATAATCAAGAGGTAGCTTGTAAAATTGTAAATGTTCTTCTTCTGTTGAAGCAGGAGAAAAGCCTATTGATAGACCCCCCTCTTCTTTGGCACCTGTCGCAGACCAAAACGGAAATCCTGTAGTTGCGCCTGTGGTTAATATACCACCCTGGCGAACTATCTCTCTACCGAGTTCTTTACCCTTCTCAAATGCATCTAAACCACAGTGTCCAGTTTCTGCTGCACCTGATACACAGAGTTTTAATTTATAATTATTTTTTTCTTCTTTACCGTCTTTATCCATATTTTTATTGTATCACATTTAAAAATTATAGTTCAAAGCTTTCCCCAAGTTTGGGAGCGATAGCGTTTACACCCACATAGTCACGTAGACGCTGAACTAAGAAAAGCGCTGATTTTTGTTCTCCCATTACTACAAATACTTTCTTGAGTGTCTCTGCTGAATCGTCAACAAATTCAATAAGGCCATCGGAGTCTTTATGTGCTGAATACCCTGTTAGATTTATAACTTGTGCGCGTACTTGCACCCTTTGACCCATGATATCTACTTCTTTTGCGCCGTCCACAAGCTTTCTACCTAGACTTCCTGCAGCTTGATAACCCACTATTAGAAGAGTGCTGTTTGGGTCAGGTAAATGCCTTTTTTCATGATGTATTATTCGCCCGCCGTTTGACATACCAGAGCCTGCAATAATGATTTTTGGATTAGGAGTATCTGCAATGTTTATAGATTCTTGATGATGCTCTGTGAATTCTAAAAGTGGAAATTTGAATATATCATCCCCTCCAGCTATCTCGTCTTTAACACCCTTATTAAAATTTTGAATTCTGTCTTGATAAACTTTTGTTACTTTTATCGCAAGCGGTGAATCTAAAAATACTGGCACCTTAGGAATCTTCCCACCTTCAACTAAATTATTTATTTCATATAAAAGTACTTGGGTACGTTCTATAGAAAATGCAGGAATAAGAAGTGCTCCGCCTTTGTTTATCGTACTCTCTATAGCATCCCTGAGTCTTTGTGTACGCTCTTCAACTGCCTCATGATTGCGGTCTCCATACACACTTTCTATCACCATAAAGTCGGCATCCTTTACCACCTCTGTGTCTCTTAAAAGTGGGGCTGGAGAATTACCTAAATCACCCGTAAACACAACCTTTCTGCCATTATGTTTAAATTCAATAATTGCAGAACCTAAAATATGCCCTGCGTCTTTAAATACAGCTTTCAGATTATCACTTATATCAATCTGCTCTTTATACTTAATAGATTTCCAAAGTGCCATAGTTCGTTTCACATCTTCTCTATCATAAAGCGGTTCTATACCTTTTCTCTTTGCCTCTTTTGCAAGTACACCCATACTATCTACAAGCGAAATTTCTGTAATTTCCATAGTCGCTGGTGTTGAATAAATCACTCCTTTAAAACCTTCTTTAACAAGCTTTGGTATTCTACCAATGTGGTCCAGATGCGCGTGAGTTATAAAAAGAATATCAATACTTGCAGGATCATATGGGAAGGGTTTCTTATTTTGATCTTCTGCAAAGTCTCCACCTTGGAATAGACCGCAGTCTACAAGAATTCTTTTACCCTCCCCTTCTAGAAGAAAGTTGGCACCAGTAACAGAACCTGTACCTCCGTGGAATGTTAGTTTTAATTTATTTTGATCTTTCATGGTTTAAAATATTAGGTTTATATGAATACACCACATACGTAGCTGCAACAATACTTCCTAAAGTATCCATAATAAGATCTAGTATTGTATCTGCAATATAGTCTGGGTCAACAGCTCCAACATAAAATTCAAAGACTTCCCAAAGTACTCCCACGATAATTGTTGAGACTATTGAGATTAAAAATATACGAGTTTTACTTATAGGAAGATCATCATTTTTATAAAAACGTCCTGAAAAATAAATATACCAGATTGCAGTGGACCCAACCCAAAGACCACCCAAAAAATGTACCATTATGTCAAACCATGGAAGTGTCCAGTATAAATAAAAATATGTGGCAATCAGATGAATTACCGCTATTGATATAATGAGTATAAAATTTGTTATAAAAAGCCGTCGTTTAAACATTCATAAATTATAACATAATGTAAAATATCAAAAAATCGCAGGCCATTATGGCCTGCGATTTTTTGTTGGGCTATCTATCATGTTGACCACAGCTTATGCTATGTGGGTGTTTATAGCATTACACCAAGATGCAATGACTTCCAAACTCCCTTGTCAATAAGTAATCTAGACAACATGGTAAATAACCCTACTTATATTATACTCCTGTGAAATACTGTTTGCAACTTTGCGGAAGAAGGGTTTACTCTAGAATCCCATCTAAATCTACATCGTACAAAATAGCCTCTTGTATAAGCCTATAATTTATAAGCTCGTCTTCTTTAAACCAAAGCTTGATCTCATCTTCTGCTTCTTCTACCGTACCTGATGCATGAAGAATGTTTCTTACTGCCCTTCCTGCAACATCAGACATAACATAGGAATCTAGAACGAAATCTCCTCTGATTGTTCCTACGTCTGATGAAAGTGGCTCTGTAGCACCTGTAAGCTTCCTTACTATGCCGACAGCGTGTGCACCTTGCCACACCATCATGATTACAGGACCACTTGTTATGTAACGCTTCAGACTTTCAAGCACAACTTTTGTAATCTCAAGAGGGTCTTCTGATGGTGGTTCTTGCCCTTTCTTTTTGTAATTAGCTATTGTCTTTTCCCCTGTCTTTCGCATCCATTCTGGGTCTAATGTATAGTGCTTTTCAACCATATCTGGAGTTGTAACTCCCATCTTAAGACCAACAAGCTTAAGCCCGATCTTTTCATATCGTTTTATAACTTCCCCAATAAGAGACCTTTGCACGCCGTCTGGCTTGATGATTACAAACGTCCTTTCTTCTTTGTGATGTTTATCTGCCATAATTAAAATAATTTAAATGATATTAAGCTTGAATAATAACGCACTATCGTACTTTAGTCAAAATCTCTGGATTGCCAGCTGTGACTAAAATCGTATGTTCAAAATGTGCGCTGTTCGTACCGTCGGCTGTTTTATATGTATAGTCGTCGTCAGCAAGCTCAATACGAGAATCACCTAGATTGAGCATCGGCTCAAGCGCCAAGACCATCCCTGCTTTGAGCTTCTCCCCTTCACCCTTTTCACCGTAGTTTGCAATGTATGGCTCTTCAGCTACTTTATGTCCTACGCCATGCCCACCAAGCTCTACCGGTGAACCATAGCCATAATCCTTCACAAATTCATCTATAGCGTACCCTATGTCCCCTACAGTGTTACCAGCGCGTGCTGCTTTTATGCCGACCATAAGCGCTTCTTTTGTGATGTTCATAAGCTTTTGATCAGCTTTGTTTATCTCTCCCACACCTACAGTGACCGCAGTGTCTAAGAATAAACCTTTGTGTTTGAGCCCTAGGTCAAGGCCTACGATGTCGCCTTCTTTTAAGACTCTGCCACCTTCGTTTGGTATACCGTGGACTATTTCGTCGTTCACAGATACACAAAGGGTTGCGGGATACGGTCGGCTAGCTCCTTCTGGCGTATAGTCTAAAAACGATGGTTCGTCGCCACCTTCCCTTATGAGTTTTTCTGCAAGCTCGTCTAATACAGATACATTGATACCAGCTTTCGCTTCCTCAGATACTTTTTGTAAAATCTCTGCAAGACGCTTCCCGCCTTCGCGCATTATTTCTATTTCTTCTTTTGTTTTTATCATTTTATTTCTCTAAGTTTTGCACTATCTGATTGTGAACTTCTTCAATACTTTGCTCGCCATTTATATCAAAAAAGTTATAGTTTGAATTGTTTTTATAAAAATCAATCGCTTCTATGGTCTCAGTATCAAACCAGTCAAGACGTTTCTTAATACCAGCATCTGTATCATCTGATCTTTGACGATCCTTCAACCTATTTGTAGCCCAATCTTCTGATACATTTATATAGATTACATTAACATTACTGCGTTTATAAAAACTAAATGCCCCATCAAGTACATGTGCTTCATTGAGCTTCCTTGGGGTGCCGTCAAGTATTAGGTGTTTTTTATCATTAAGATTTTTAGTTAAATAATCAGCCCAAACCCAAATAGCAAGAAATGCTGGCTGAAGCTCACCTTTTGTATTTACTTCTTTTGCAAGCTTGCTTGAGTAAGAATCGCTTTTCAAGAATTCACGAAACTCGTCTCCTGATTCTACATAAAGTATCTCAGTCTCTGAATCTTGCTTCTTGATATACTCTTGTAGTAAATCAGCCTGAGTGCCTTTACCAGAACCTGAGCGTCCGATGATTATAAATGTTTGTAGTGTCATGGTTTAAGTATAAAATTATTAAACACAAAACACAAAGTTATTAGGTAGATTAGTATTCACGCATTGAGATTTGCGCTTCTATCTTTCGCACGAGGTCTATAACTACAGATACGGCAATTAGAAGTGCTGTACCGCCAATAGCAAGCGCTGTGACACCTGTAATAGCCTGCATACCAAGAGGAATAACTGCGATAAGTCCTAGGAAAAGCGCGCCTACTAAAGTGATTCTAGTTAGAATTTTACCAATGTATTCTGATGTAGTTTTACCTGGTCGGACCCCTGGTACGAATGCTCCACTCTTTTGTAAGTTAGTCGCAATAGAGTCTGGATCAAATGTAACGGCAGTATAGAAATATGTAAACAGAAATACTAATAAGAAATAAATCGCGCCGTATATCCAACCGTTCTCAAGTACTCGTAATATAAAACTAGAGATAGATGCAATGATCTGACTATCTACATTGACGACGAAGTTGAGGATCATCTGTGGGAAAAGAAGTATTGAAAGTGCAAAGATGATAGGGATAACTCCAGCTTGGTTCACACGAAGGGGTAGATACGTGGAGATACCACCGTACTGCTTCATACCCCGCACACGCTTCGCATAGGTAATAGGTATCGGACGCTCAGCTTCAGTAACCACCACAACCCCTGCTGTAATAAGAAGCCCTGCGACTATAAAACCTAGATATAATGGAATCTGTGATACATCAAATGTAAAGATAAGTTGGTTTAGAGTGCTTGGTAGCCCTGCGACAATACCTGCAAAGATGATGAGCGATACACCGTTACCAATACCAAACTCTGATATAAGCTCACCTATCCACATCAGAAGTATAGAACCTGCTGCGATAACGAGCACGTTTGTTATAAGACCAAACATACCAAGATCTGGTACTATACCCTGCCTTGTAAGAAGTGTTAGAAATGCAAAACCCTGCATAAATGCAAGTGGTATTGTAATAAGTCTTGAATACTGGCTGAACTTCTTTCGTCCTGCTTCACCTTCTTCCTGATAAATAGCCTTAAGCTTTGGCGACATGATGGTCAGAAGTTGCATGATGATAGATGAAGTAATGTACGGTGCAACGCCAAGCATCACTATAGAGAGGTTTGAAAGCCCACCTCCTGAGAAGATATTAAGAAGTCCTAGGAATTGGTTACCTGAGAAAAACTGGTCAAGCTGAAATGCATCAACTCCTGGAATAGGAATAACTGCAAGCAATCGGAAAACTGCAAGCGCTGCAAATACGAAGATTATTCTCTTTCTAAGAGTTGCGTCTTTAAATACTAAACTTAATTTACTTAAAAAATTGTTCATATTTTTATGCTTCTACTTTTCCTCCTGCTTTCTCTACTTGCGCCTTAGCACTTTCTGAAATAGTAAATCCTGATACTTCTAGCTTCTTTGAAAGCGTACCTTTTCCAAGGATTTTTACCTTTGGTATTCTTCCCTTCTTCTTGTCTAAAAGCCCAAGGGACACAAGTACTTTAGGATTAACCTTGTCACCATCTCCAAAATTCTCTTCAAGAATTGTTAGATTGATAGGTGTTGGCTTAACTACAGAACTGTTTACAGTTCGAGAACGATTCACACCATGCCCACGGAGCTTAGGAAGCTTCTTGATCATGTCGCGTATCTCTGGGCGCAATGAATGCCCCGCTCGTGCTTTCTGACCTTTGTGTCCTCGGCCTGAAGTCTTACCACGAAGACCGCCGCGACCTATTCGCTTTTTTGTCTTTGCTTTTGTCTTTCTTTGTAATTCGTGTAATTGCATAATGTTAATTTAGTTGTTCAAGAGCTTTTATAGCTGCTCTTGCATTGTTTAGCTTATTCTTACTTCGTGACATCACCTTTGCTGTAACGTCCTTCACACCTGCAAGCTCAAGTACGTTTCGTACAGAAGAACCAGCCACCATACCTTTCTCGGGAGATGGCATGATGTTCACCACTGAAGAAGTATATTTAGCAGATACGTCGTGAGCGATTCTCATGTTTTTATCAAGCGGCACTTTTATCATTGCTTTCTTTGCAGATCTTGTCGCTTTTTCTATCGCAAGTGCTGTGTCTGATGCCTTACCAACTCCCACTCCCACTGAACCTTTTTTGTTACCTGAGATCATAGCTACAGAGAAACTAAAGCGTCGTCCACCCTTAACAACACGTACCACTCTCCTAATACTTATGATCTTTTGGTCGTATTCTGAACGTGGTTTTTCTGGCCTTCTTGATGAACGTTTATTCTTGGGGCGTGTATTTCTAGTAAATTCTTTTTTAACACCTTTTGGTGCATCAGAAGACACAGGGGCTTTAACTTCAGCCTTTGGTGTTTCCCCACCTGCTTGTGGAGTTTCTATTTTAGTTTCTTCTTTTTTTGTTATTTCTTCTGTCATATTTAATATTAAAATTTAAGTCCTCCTTCTCGTGCACTGTCTGCAAAAGCTTTTATTTTGCCAGCGTAAAGGAAACCACCTCTGTCAAAGACAACTTCTTTGATCTTCTTTTCAATAGCCTTTTTTGCTATCTCTTTTCCAGCCTCTGATGCCTTCTGCGTCATTGTCTTTCCTTTCTTTGTGTCAGTCAGAGCACTTACGATAGTAGTACGACCATCATCGTCAATAACTTGCGCATAGATGCGCTTGTTTGATTTGTATAGAGAAAGTCGTGGTGTCTCTTTAGTACCAGAAACACGCGCACGTATTTTCTTGTGACGCTTTACTCTCTTTCTTGTTTTTTCGTTTAGTTTACTCATATTTTATGTAACAGCTCGTTTACCTTGTTTTCTTCGTACTACTTCGTCGTCGTAGCGGATGCCTTTACCTTTGTATGGTTCTGGCTTTTTGTTAGCTCGTACCTTTGCAGCAAACTGCCCTACCTTTTCTTTGTCAGTACTTGACATAGTAATTACATTTTTCTCGATTTCTACATTTACACCTTCAGGAATAGCAATCTTCACAGGGTGTGAAAAGCCAACGTTCAAAACTATGTCATTACCTTCTTTAGCTACTTTAAATCCAATACCTTCTACTACAAGCTTTTTAACAAAAGCTTCGTTCACTCCCTTTACCATGTTTGCAATATGAGATGCATATGTACCCCAAAGCATGTTGTTCTTATTTGTAACCTTTACCGGCTCAAGTGTTACTACCTTGTCTTCTATCTTTATAGCAATGTCTGGCTTGAACTCGCGAGAAAGCTCTCCTAAAGGCCCTTTAGCAGTAAAAACACCGTCAGCTAGTCTGACTTCTGTCTTGTCGGGAATATTAATTTGTTGTTTTCCTACTCGTGACATAATAATTACCAAATTTTAAATAGAGCTTCACCGCCTACCTTTTTCTTTCGCGCTTCTTCCCCTGTAAGGATACCCTCTGGAGTTGAAAGAATAAGTGCACCTTTACCATATTTTACTGGGAATAGTTCGTCTGTCTTTTTGTATATTCTTCTACTTGGTTTTGAAACTCGTGCGACGTCAACTATTCTTGGTTTTCTTTTTTTGTCGTCTTTGTATTCAAGCTCTACTTCAAGAAACTTTTTGATTTTCTTTCCCTTCTTTGAGACTGACTTCACAAAGTTCTTGTCTTTTAGTTTTTCTGCAACATTGAATTTGAATTCTGAGTAAGGCACACAAATAGACTCTAGGCCTACGTTGCCTGCATTTTTAAGCTGTATTATAAAATCTCCTATTTGATCGCTTACCATGATGATTTTTTTATTCCCGGGATCATACCCTCATTAGCTAGCTCTCTGAAGCATATTCGGCACATATCAAAATCTCTCATATAACCATGTTTTCTACCACATTTAAAACAGCGTCGCACTACTCTTGATGCGAATTTAGGTTCTTTTTTTGATCTTGCTATTACTGATGTTTTTGCCATATTTGCTTAAAAAATAAGCTCCTGTGAGCTTTTATAGAGTGTATCAAATAAACAGCAATTGTCAATGAAATAGAGCTAAATACCTCATTCCTTACAGAAACGAGGTATTTAGCGCGGGAAAAGGTCGTTCCTTACTTAGTTTATACAATACTTGCTTCTTCTAATTTTTCAATACGTGTAGAATGTTTACGAACAGAATCATCTATATCATGAAGTTTCATATTTATTTCTTTGATATCTTTCTTAACTTCCCTCATATCATCTTTAGTTGCCGTATTCTCAAACCCTTTTGCAACCATTCTAGCGAGGTCGTCTATTTTTTCATCCGTTCTTTTTTCTGCATTACTAAAACCTTTTGCCATAGCTTCAGCTAGATTGTTTATTTTTCTATCCGAACCCTCAAACCCTTTTTTCATCATTTGAGATAATTCATCTATTTTTTCATCTGTAGATTTTTTAATCATTAATTATATTGTATCAAAGTAAGCATACTTGTCTATTCAATTATCTCTATATCATCCCCCAATTCCTTCTTGCCTGATGCATACACCATTATCCCCGCTGATATACCTACAACTGCAAATATTGCTAGTAGCCATTTATATATACTATTTTTATTTCCATCACTTTTAAAACTTGAAACAGATGCGGCTTGGGCAGTTTTTACTGAGACATTTTCTTCTATAATCGTTTCTTCTTTTTCGCTCCTCAAGGTCTCACCTCTCTCCACTTCGTTACGCGAGGAAAGACCTTTTCCCGCGACAGTCTTTTTCACAGCTATAGTTTTCTGTGGAATGTGCATCTGTGTAAACAGAACTGCTTCTACTCCGTTTGGATACAAAAGCGAGACACCTTCTTTTACAGATGTATCAAGCCCTGTTATAGACGATGAAAATATTAATTTCTTATTTGCCAAAACAATAGTATCTTTCGGAATCATAAACCTCTCCCCTTGTGACTCTAATTGCCACCATGAAAGATTAAGCTCTTGGTTTGATTTATTGTGGATTTCAACAAAATCATTTTCTACTTTTGAAAGCACTAGTTCTGCAGAATACGCATTAACAACTATCCTATCTGACGCAGAGTACTGCCCAGAAGAGACATTAAGCATTACTATATACTCACCTGGATACTGATAATAGTGGAGTACATTCTGACCTTCTTTGGTTTCACCATTACCAAAGTTCCATATATACCTTGCGCCTTCAAGTGGCTTCTTTTGAAGACCTAGCGATTCTCCTTCAAATAAACTATCCGCTCCGACTATTACATTTCTATCTGTTCCTGCATTTGCAAAGATTTGCTGTTCTGTTGGGAAATTGTTTACAGGAGCTGAACTAGGGCTACTTATTTGTGCCTCTGGGCTTTCTTCTGGCTCTGGCTCTTCGCTTTCCTCTACTGCAACTGAAGCAGAACCAGGGGTCGGCGCGCCAGCACTCCAAGACCCAGAAATTAGCTGAAGGGAGTTGCCATCTTCATAAGCACCTTGTTCAGAAGTATATGTGACAGTATCAATTGTAATACCCTCGACATCTTTAATTAACAAAGTATCTTGAGTATTATTTAAATTCATAGCGGTATTAATAACAGTACCTGAAAAACTAGGATGGTCAGTTAAAAATATCGCCGCATTGTCCGCAAGAATAGCCGTTTCTCCAGATTGAATTATGATTGACCCTTGCCCTTCTTTTTCTGGAGGTACATACAATATATGATTTGAGCCATCGTTAAAACGCCAATCTGTAAGATCGATTTCATTTGCACTTGAATTAAAAACTTCAACCCATTCATGCTTATCGTCTGGACCTTCCAAATTATACATAACCTCACTTATAACAACTTGCGCACTTGCAATACTAAATGAAATCAAAAATATGAACGTTGTTACTACAACATACCGCATAATTATTTTGTCTCTTTATCAACTTTAAGAATATTACGCAAAGTTGATTCTGGAACTTCTTTTGGTTTTTGCTGTGGAGTGTCTTTTGGAGCTTCTTTGGGAATGTCTTTGATGGGTTCTTTTGGAACATCAGCTACTTTTACATCTGGCCTTGTGTCAAAAGGTTTACCATGCGCCTTTTCAAATGGTTTGTAGGCTGGTTTTTCTTCAGCTTCTTTTGGCGCTTGCACATCCTTACTCTTGTCCTTCATAACAGAAGCGAGAGCGTTACGAAGGTCTAGCTTGTTTTCCTTGCTTGGTTCTTTTTTGTTTTTTGGAGCTGGTATTATTTTAGACTTGAGGTCATTTAATGAAACCGTATTTTGTTGTGGTAATGGTTGTGGTGCAGGTTGCTGAGCATCTTTTAGAGCCTCTCTGGGGATAGGAGGTACTGAATAATTCTTTTTCATCTGCATTGGTCTAAACACAATCTTCTGCTCCGCTGACTTTGTAGCCTTTGGTACTGCAGGAGCTTTCTTTTTAAGCAATTGTGTTTGTTTGATCTGTTCTGGGGTAAGTGGGGGCAGCTCTGTCTTAATAGCTGGTGGTTTTTTAGGATCGTCTCCATTATTTTTCTTTGAAGATTGTGGATTAAT
>JABGQE010000004.1:0-11029 GCA_018648925.1 bacterium
ATGATCTCGTCTACATCTGGCTTTTGCATCTGACGTAAGAACTGCCGAGCATAAGCAGAGAGAGACTCTACATAACGCCTCTGCCCCTCGGCAAAGATAGTATCAAATGCAAGAGACGACTTCCCTGAACCTGAAAGCCCGGTGAAAACCACCATCTTGTTCCTAGGCATCTCTACTGTTACATCCTTCAAGTTATGAGTTCTTGCACCCTTTACTATTATTTTATCTGAATTTGTTTTTTCTTTTGACATAATACGTACAAAACCCCCTCCTTTCACTCTAGGGGGAGTAGTTAATTAATTTAGTACACATATTATACATTAAAAATAAAATTTTGCAAAAAGAAAAAGCCTTTCTTATGAAGACAAGGCTCAGCTCTTTTCAAAGGGGTTAAGTGTTTCAACAAACTTCCAGCACTCTTTGCAGTCTGCAAGATGCTCTGCCATAGATTCTAGAAGTTCATCATCTTCTAGAGTTCCTTCTATGCTATACATCGTCTTTGCATATTCTTCTAATTCTTTTTCTGTGTAATGACTTGATGTATCTATCATATCAACTCCTTATAAAATTATATAGAAAGAACAATTCACTTCAGAAAATACAACTTAATGTTACATACTCTGAAATGGAGGTAAAGTGGGTTTACCTCTATTGGTTTGCGGTACTTCGTGGGGAGATTATAAATTATAATTCTACATATAATGCAAATCTGCCATCTTTTATGAGAAGAGATAATTCTTTTTCTGATGTATATTCATCAAACGTAGGATAATCTCCGACATACTTTTCTTTTAAATCAACGACTGCTCTTTCATATTTTTGATACTTAGTATCATCAGTTTTCAAAGCAATTCCTATTACTAGAATAACAATGGATAATACTGGTATACATACAAAAACAAAAAATTTTCTATTACTCGCTAAGTCTCTTCTCACAACAACCTCCTTGAAGAAATTCGCCAATCTGACGTATCTAAAAACATCTACGTAAAAAATAGCACATTATTGATTCTGTGTCAATACCCTAATTTCATCCCTTATTATCGCCGCGGTTTCAAAGTCTAATATTTTTACAGCATTATTCATAACTTTCTCTTTATGCGCTATAAGCTTCTTTGGATTCTTTTTATACAATTCCCTATCTATAGTAAGTAGTGTCTCTACAGACTTCTGATGATCTGTACGCATCTGATCTGTAATGTCTTTAATAGCCTTTATAATAGTCTTTGGGGTGATGTCGTGCTTTTTATTGTATGCAAGCTGGAGCTTTCTTCTTCTGTCTGTCTCACTCATTGCCTTTTCCATTGAGTTGGTAATCTTATCAGCATAAAGTATTACATGCCCGTCTACGTTACGTGCGGCTCTACCTATGGTCTGTATTAAGCTCGTCTCTGAACGCAAGAACCCTTCTTTGTCAGCATCAAGTATTCCTATCAATACCACTTCCGGTAAGTCTAAACCTTCACGAAGTAAGTTCACACCCACAAGCACATCAAACCCGCCCTTTCTAAATTCTGTAAGGATTCCTATTCTTTCTATTGTTTTAATATCACTGTGCAAATATTCTGCTTTCACACCCTTTTCTTTTAAGTACTCCGAAAGATCTTCTGCCATCTTTTTTGTAAGAGTTGTAGCTATTACTCGCCCACCTTTCTTTATAGTTTTTTCTGTTTCATTTATAAAATCAGTTATTTGTCCTTTATACTTACCCTTCTCCACCACAGGTCTTACGTCTATCTCTGGGTCAAGCAGTCCTGTCGGTCGTATGACTTGCTCTACTATGTTTTTACTATTCTCACCCTCATATACTCCGGGAGTCGCAGATGTATAAATACTCTGACCTACACGTTCTTCAAACTCTTCAAAGTTAAGAGGTCTGTTGTCTACTGCAGACGGCAATCTAAAGCCAAAATCTACTAAAGTAGTCTTCCTTGATCTGTCCCCTGCGTACATACCACCAAGCTGTGGGACCGTCACATGTGATTCGTCTATTATTGTAAGAAAGTCCTTCGGAAAGTAAGAAAGCAAAGTATATGGAGGTTCACCTTCTTTACGCCCATCAAAATGCCTAGAGTAGTTTTCAATACCACTTGTATAGCCTATTTCTTTTATGAGAGCTAAGTCGTAGTTAGTTCTTCGTTTCAAACGCTCATGCTCAAGCACTTTACCTGCACGCTTAAAGTTTGCAAGTTGCTTAGTAAGCTCTACTTTGATGTCAGCTGCGGCGCGCTTTTTTTCGGCTTCTGGTGTTACAAAGTGCTTTGCTGGGAATAGAAAGAAAGACTCTATGCCTGCTTCTAATATCATCCGCGAAATAGCATCTATTTTATTTATCTCAGATATAGAACTTCCCTCTAATTCTATTCTGTATATTACTTTTTCATTCACTGGCATTATCTCTAATACATTACCCATCGCTCTAAACTTCCCTGGTGTAAGATCAGCAGGTGTGCGTTCAAAGTAAATACCGATAAGCTTTCTTATAAAATCCGCTCGAGTTATCTTTAGCCCCTTTTCAATCTTCAAGTTCACCTTTTCATATTCTACTGGATTACCAAGCCCGTAGATAGCAGAAACAGATGCAACTATGATTACATCTTTACGCGTAAGAAGTGCTTGGGTGGCTGCATGCCTTAACCTATCAATCTCTTCATTGATTTGTGTTTCTTTTTCTATATATGTGTCAGTCACTGGCATATACGCTTCTGGCTGATAGTAATCATAATATGAGACAAAGTAATGCACGGCAGCATCTGGGAAAAACTCTCTGTACTCTTGAGCAAGTTGAGCTGCAAGCGTTTTGTTATGCGCTAAAACAAGCGTTGGCTTCTGAACCTTTTCAATAACGTTCGCAACAGTAAATGTCTTACCACTACCCGTCACACCCAAAAGCGTTTGGTGCTTTTCACCTTTCTTAAGCCCGTCTACCAACGACTTTATAGCCTTCGGCTGATCCCCCGCCGGCTTAAATTCTGACTTTAATTTGAATTTATTTTCCATAATACCCTTTTAAAAACTCTTTCTTATGCTCGTCGAAGTTTTCATCTAGGATTGACTGGCGGATATTTTTTACCAAATTTACGATGAAGTAGAGGTTGTGGATTGAAGCTAAAGTTGCTGCGAACATTTCTTTCGCTCGGAACAGATGTGAGATATACGCTTTCGTATAGTTTTGACATGCATAACACTCACAATCCTCTTCTATCTTAGAAAAGTCTTTCGCATATTCTGCTTTTTCTATATTTATCCTTCCACTCTTTGTGTAGAGAGTACCATTGCGTGCAATCCTCGTCGGTGATACACAATCAAACATATCCACGCCGTTTTCTATACCTATAAACAAATCTATCGGTTCCCCTATGCCGAGCAAATGCCTCGGCTTCTCTTCTGGTAAGATTTCATTGACCCATGCAAGAGCTTCATCTAAATCTTCTTTACTAAACGAACCTCCGATACCAAATCCATCAAAGTCCATAGCTCCTATAACTTTCGCACTCTCTTTACGCAAATCCTCAAACCGCCCGCCTTGGACTATACCAAACAATGCCTGTTTCTCCTCACTTGGGTGCAAGGCACCCAAGTGGTTATGATGATCTAGAGAACGCTTTGCCCATCTGTGTGTGCGCTCCATCGCTTCTTTCTGATACTCATGCTCAGCAGTTGGTGAAGTACATTCATCAAATGCAAAGATAATGTCTGCACCGATATTGTTCTGAATTTCTATTGATTTCTCTGGGGTAAAGTAATGTTTACTTCCGTCTATGTGTGACTGAAACTCCACACCTTCTTCGTCTATCTTTGCTAGCTTACAATGCTCACCTGAATCACATCCTTTTCTAGTGTCTCCTTTTGCGCTGAACTTATTCTCCCCCGTTCCAAACCCAGCACCGAGGGAAAACACCTGAAAGCCTCCAGAGTCAGTAACTGTAGGACCTTTCCAATTCATAAACTTACCTATCCCACCGCCACCCTTGACTACATCGTCGCCCGGCTGTAAGTACAAATGATAAGTGTTGCCAAGTACAGCTTGGGCACCGAGAGTGTTTACCATCTCAGGAGTGAGCGACTTTACAGTTGCTTTAGTCCCTACCACAGTAAAAGACGGCGTTTCTATAACACCATTTGGGGTTGTGAGCTTTCCTGCTCTACCGAGCTTTCCTTTTAATTTCTTCTCAATTTCAAATTCCATATATCAAAGATAGCAAAAAACCGCTGTTATATCTAGCGGTTTTTTGAAACGAATATGTCGAGCGGCTTTTTATTGAGCTGGAAGTTCGTTAACTCCTAACAATTCCACATCAAACAGAAGTGTTGAGTTTGCTGGGATTGCTCCGATTGCTCGGTCTCCATATGCCATATTTGCTGGAATCATAAGACTTCTCTTGCCTCCTACTTTCATACCTGCAAATCCTTGCTCCCAACCTTGTATTACTTGTCCTGCTCCTAGGATAAATTGGAAAGGCTGACCTCTGTCTACTGAACTATCAAACTTTGTACCGTCTGTAAGAGTACCTGTGTAGTGCACTGTCACTACTTTACCTGCTACTGCCTCTTCCCCTGTTCCTACTACTGTATCTACTATTTTCATACCATTTATATCTATTATCTCTGGAGTTTTTTCTGTCTCCGCTGTTAATTCACTTAAAGATGCACTATTTTTACTTGAACTATCTTCATCTACTATTTTTCCTTTAGACACAAAACCTACAACAGATGCTGCTGCGAAAAAGAATAGTATTACTGCTAATGAGACATATATTGCTGTTTTTTCATTTTTGCCTAATTTCTTCATAAGAATAGTGGATTAAGTTAATTTTTAATATTCTATTATAATACCCTTTTTCTAGAAAATAAAAAGGGGGCAGTATGTGGAAAACCTGTCTGTATAAATAGACTTGATATTTTCTAGATATCTGCTATGCTACCTTTTATATATGGAAACAATATCTGAATTATTGCCGTATGCGCAAGTTGTCCTATCTATACTTCTAATAGGGGCAATCATACTACAGCAGACAGGATCAAGTCTTGGAGGAGCTTTTGGTGGAGACAACTTCAGCGCAGGCTTTCACAAAAGACGAGGTTTTGAAAAACTATTATTCAATGCGACAGTAGTAATCGCAGTGCTTTTTGCAATCACAGCATTTCTCGCGCTCATTATCTAAATGAAAGACATTCACAAAATACTGACTCAGAAAATATTCCCTAATTCAAAGAGAGAGTCTATACAACAAAATATAAAGACCTTTTCGCCGTCAGAAAAACTGCTATTTTTTGTATTGATTTTTATATTTATAGGAAGTGTTATTTTAATACTCTCAAATATTAATAAATCATTCCTAACTGAAGTACCCACAAACGGTGGGAGCCTAAAAGAAGGAGTTGTTGGTTCTCCACGGTTTATTAATCCGCTACTTGCAAACTCAGATACAGATAGAGACCTAACAGCTCTTGTATATTCTGGACTTATGAAAGCTACACCTTCTGGAGAACTTATTGAGGATTTAGCAAAAAGCTTTACAGTATCTGAAGATGGATTCTCATATGATTTTATAATAAAAGACAGTGCATCATTCCACGACGGAGTAGATGTGACTGCAGATGATGTAATATTTACAGTACAAAAAGCACAAGACGTGAGCCTAAAAAGCCCTAAACGTGCAAGCTGGGACGGTGTAACAATAGAAAAAATAGATGACAAGCATATACGATTTATCTTGAAACAACCGTATGCTCCGTTCCTAGAAAACACAACACTTGGAATATTACCAAAGCATATCTGGATAAAGGCTGGTACAGAGCAATTCTCTTTTAGTACATTTAATAACGAGCCTATAGGAAGTGGTCCATATAAGATAAAGAAGATTAAGTATAATTCAGGAGGTACACCAGAGTTTTATGAACTTGAGTCATTTAGTAAATATACCCTTGGCGAGCCTTTTATTTCAGATATGAGGATCGTGTTCTATCCAAGTGAAACAGCACTTATAGAAGGATATAAAGACGGCGAAGTAGGAGGTATAAACAGTATCTCTCCAAATAAGTTGTCGGAGTTTGAAAAAGCAGGAGTACGTATAGAACGCTCCCCTCTTCCAAGAATATTCGCAGTATTTTTCAATCAAAATCAAGCGTCTGTCTTTGCAAATATGGAAGTAAGAAAAGCGTTAAATATTGCACTTGATAAAGATAGAATCGTACAAGAGATTCTTGGTGGATATGGGACTAACATAGACGGCCCAATACCTCCTGGAGTATTAGCTTTACCAAATCAAAATTCAAAAGAAATTTTAAACAAAGAAGAAAGAAAAGCTAAAGCTACTGCAATGCTAGAGAATAATGGCTGGAAGCTCAATGAAGAAGACAGGGTATGGGAAAAGAAAACAAAAAAATCTGAAAGTCAGTTACGCTTCTCTCTTTCAACTTCAGATACTCCCGAACTCAAAGCTGTCGCTGAGATTATTGCTGCAGAATGGAGAGATTTGGGAGTGGTTATAGACCTTAAGATATTTGAATCAGGAGATCTAAACCAAAACGTAATACGTCCACGAAAATATGACGCATTACTCTTTGGAGAGATAGTAAGTCGTGAGCTAGACCTCTTTGCTTTCTGGCATTCTTCGCAGAGAAACGATCCGGGGCTTAATATTGCGCTTTACGCAAATATTACTGCAGACAGGTTATTAGAAGACGCACGTGCAGCAACCGACAGAAATGTTATGATTGAAAAATACAAAGAGTTTGAGAGAGAAGTAGACACAGATGTACCGGCAGTGTTTGTCTACTCACCTGACTTTATATACATAACTCCAAAAAATGTAAAAGCCTTAGAGCTTGGTGCTGTAACAACACCTGCAGAGCGCTTTTTAAATATTCACGAGTGGTACATAGAAACAGACAAAGTTTGGGACTTTTTTACTAACAATTAAAAATTAATAATAATTAACAATTAAATACACAGTTATGATTAACAAAAACAACACTAATAGAAGTACAGGACCAAAACCTAGGGCTACGCACAGTCCATCTAAGCGCCCTACTACAACAGCGGCACCGCAGTTCAATGCTGAACCTCCATTTAGGAGAAGTTTGTCAGTTAAAAAACCTACAGTGTCTCATAAACCTAGAGTTGGTTCTTCTGCGGGACCTCATAAGCCTAGAAATAGTTCTGCTGCATTGCCTCATAAACCTAGAGTATCTCACAAACCTAGGACTACTTCTCCTGCAGGTAGAGGTCTTAATGCAAGAGATAGACAGAAAGCATTACGTAAAGATATGCCGCGCATCGCTAGGAAGCAACCCGACGACATAATACCTCCAATAGGAGATAGTGTTCGTATTATTCCACTTGGTGGCGTTGAAGAAGTAGGAAAGAATATGATACTCGTTGAATATAAAGACGATATTATTATCTTTGATATGGGATTTCAGTTCGTTTCAGAAGAAGAAACGCCTGGTATAGATTATATTCTTCCAAATACAAAATACCTCGAAGAAAGAAAGGACAAAATCCGTGGTCTTGTAGTTACTCATGGTCATTTAGACCACATCGGCGGTATTCCATTTATAATAGACAGAATAGGAAACCCAAAGATCTATACTCGCTCACTCACAAAGATGATGATTGAGAAAAGGCAGACCGAGTTCCCTCACCTTCCGAAGTTAGATATAAAAGTAGTTGGGCCAGACGATAACCTTAAACTTGGTAATTTGCCTATCAAATTCCATCCTATATCACACTCAATTCCTGATGCTATGGCTGTGTCTGTAGAGACGCCACTTGGAAATATTGTTGTTACAGGAGACCTTAAGGTTGACCATATTGATGAAGACCCTACAGATCAAGAGAAAAAAGTCTGGGGAGATATTGGCAAGAACAATAACCTTCTTCTTATCTCTGATTCTACAAATGCTGAGAACCCAGGGTTTTCTATTACAGAAAAGAAAATACAACAAAATATAGAGGAAATAATCAAGAACATCCCTGGACGATTAATCATAGGAACTTTCGCATCACAGTTTGAACGAATGATAAAGATAGTCCAGATAGCGGAGAAATATGGAAAGAAAGTAGTAACAGAAGGACGAAGTATCAAAACAAATATTGAGATAGCACAACTTGCAGGGCTTTTAACACCTAAAAAAGGAACCATAATACCTGCCCAAGACATAGACAAATATCCAGCAGACAAAATACTAGTAATAGCAACAGGCGCACAAGGAGAAGAGTTTGCAGCACTTATGCGAATTTCTACTAAAAAACACAAGAATATCTTTCTTAATGAAAGAGACACTATAATGCTCTCTTCTTCAGTTGTGCCGGGTAACGAGACGAATGTTCAAAAGCTAAAGGACAATCTTTATAGACATAGAGTACATATAATTCATTATAAAGTTTCTGACATACACTCAACTGGACACGGTAATGCCGGCGAGCTCGCATGGGTTAACAAAACTGTAAATCCAAAATTCTTTATTCCTGGATATGGAAATTACTCAATGACAACAGTTCATGCACAAATAATGATAGACAATGACCTAATGAAAAAGGAAAACATTATAGTGCCAGAAGCAAATGGTTCTATAATAGAAATCGGAAAAGATGGGAAAACTATAAAAACACTTAAAGAAAAAGTCCCATCTTCAATCATAATGGTAGATGGTCTAGCTATAGGTGACATGCAAGAAGTTGTAATCCGTGACAGAAAGATGCTCGCACAAGACGGGATGTTCGTTATCATCGCTACAATAGACCTAAAGACTGGAAGGCTGCGCAAATCTCCTGATATTATCTCTCGTGGCTTTATATACCTAAGAGAATCACAAGACTTACTACAAGAGACACGAATACTGATAAAGAATAATGTAGAAGATACTATAAAAGGTATGCGTCCTATAAACTTTGATTATGTAAAGAGTAATCTAACAGAGGCAGTGAGCCTGTCACTATTCCAGAAGACAAACAAACGCCCACTTGTGATACCTGTTATACTTAGTATGTAAACAATATGGAAATTGCGAACCGGAAATTGCATAAAAAGAGTCCGTTCATGGCTATATACATAGCGACGTTTCTTGGCGCTTTTCATGTATTTATGATGACTTACATTAATTCAAGTTTCTTGAGTCAATTTATATCTGAAAGATCAGTGGGGCTTCTGTTTGCAATAGGTTCGCTTACAAGCATTGCTGCACTCGTAATAATCCCTATAATACTTCGTGTATTTGGAAATTATTTAACTTTGGTGGTACTTACAATAATTGAAATCTTTATCTTACTTGGGATGGCATTTATAAGTGACGCCGCAATAATACTTCCTCTGTTTGTTGCTCACTGGGTTGTATTCCAACTGATGTTTATTAATGTAGACGTATTTTTTGAGAGTTCACAAAAGAAAGAGTCAGACACTGGTAGCAAACGTGGTATTTTACTCACAATAATAAATGCAGCACTTATAATATCTATTTTGGTGGTTGGGTTTATCTTAAAAGACAATGAATTCTGGAAGGTCTACCTTACGTCTGTAGCGATATTGATTCCATTCCTACTTTTAGTACTTATAAAATTTAGAAAATTCAAAGATCCCGTATATGAAAACTTCAAGTTTGTAAATACACTAAAAAAAGTTAGAAAAAGTAAAGCCATCCGTAATATATTTACTGCTCAGTTTTTCTTGAAGTTCTTTTATTCATGGATGGTAGTATATATGCCGATATATCTTCATGACCATATTGGTTTTGATTGGCCACAGATATCTATAATATTTACTATAATGCTATTACCTTTTATATTATTTGAGATACCAGCGGGCAAGGCTGCGGACAAATGGTGGGGCGAAAAAGAGCTTTTATCTATAGGGTTTGTAATTATGGCACTCTTTACTATAGCTATACCGTTTATCTCAGTTCCTTCTTTTGTACTTTGGGCTGCAATATTATTCTGTACACGAATCGGAGCAAGTATGGTAGAGATAACTACAGAAAGTTATTTCTTCAAACACGTACAAGGTGACGACGCAGATGTGATAAGCTTCTTTAGGATGACTCGCCCGTTTGCCTACATTGCAGGACCTATCGCTGCGATTATTGCCCTTCAATTCCTACCGTTTCAATATATATTCCTCGTACTCGGTATAATTATGCTTTTTGGTCTTAAATACTCTTTCGCACTTAAAGATACACGTTAATCTACCTGTGGATTAGTCACTACCTACAAAGTTTTTGTGTGATAAAATATATATATAGAGATAAAGTAAAAGATAGCGAGTTTTTACTCGTTTGGTCATATCTTTACATTAAAATAACTAATCTCTTCATTACCATTACATTATAAATAAACATGAAAATTATTTCATACATAATCGGTATCATAGTAACGCTTGCAGGAATCATTGGATTCTTCAGTGCACCAGTTCTTGGAATGCTTGAGACAAATACAATTCAGAATGTTATCTGGATTATATTGGGTCTTGCAATAATTATGGGAACTAAGAAAGGGACAACAAAATGTAAAAAGATCATTGGTGCTATTTTTGCAATCTTGGGTATTCTAGGAATTGCATTGTCAGGTGACATGGTTATCGGTATCATAGAATCTACAAATGCCGTAAACTACTTCCACCTAATTATAGGTATTATACTTATAATTATAGGATTTATGGGATGCAAAGACTGCAAAGGTGATTCACGTGGACAATCAATAAATTCTGGAGAAATGAATATGCCTCAGCAACCAGAGACTCCGCAACAACCACACAATCCACAAATGTAATTTTTATAACATTTGATCAAAATAAAAAACCTCTCTCAATTAATTGAGAGAGGTTTTTTATTTTGAACGTGGCCATATATCTGCTGCTTTTGGGTAAATTTTTGTAAGAACGTGATCTTTGCAATCATGTTTCCTAGCAGTACATACCTGCCTTCCGTATTCTATAACTCTGTATGAAAAGTTTGCCCACTCTTTTATTGGCAGTATTTCCATCAAGTCTTGCTCTATCTTTTTGGGGTCACGGCTTTCAGTCAGTTCAAA
>JABGQE010000004.1:11129-18270 GCA_018648925.1 bacterium
CACAGTCATTATTCCCTGCTTAATGCCTTGCCGAAGATTGACGATCTGATAACCTCTGCAATTAAAGCAAATATGCCTGCGCTTGCTCTAACTGATAATGGCAACCTATATGGTGCTATAGAATTCTATAAAGCGTGCAAGGACGCAGATATAAAACCAATCATCGGTGTAGATGCATTTGTAGCAGTACGTACACGACATGACAAAGAAGCGCGGATTGATAACAGACGTTCAAGGTTAGTATTGCTTGCAAAGAATAATGCCGGCTATAAGAACTTACTTAAACTTGTCACTTACTCGCAGTTAGAAGGTTTTTACTATAAGCCAAGGGTCGATAAAGAGCTTCTAGAGAAATACTCAGATGGACTTATTGCGATAATTCCATCTTTCTCTGGTGAGACTACTATGGCTCTTAAAGAAACCCATTCGACAAGCTCAGGGCAAGTATTGGAAAAACTAGACTGGTATAAAAAAACTTTTGGGGGGGGAAATGTATATCTTGAGATTACTCACCACCCAGAAATAGAAGGGCACCAAGAAATACAAGAAAAAATAAAAGAATTAGCTCAAAGTACAGATACGGAGCTTGTCGCGGCACACGATGTATATTATATAAAACCAGAAGACAGGAAAACTCGTGAGACAGTAATGAAAATTCAAACTAATTCTGATTTTGGAGGACAAGGAAGTGGCGACGAAGATTTTTCTTTTATAGATCAAAAAACTGCAGAGAAATATTTTAAAGGCACCCCACAAGCACTTGAAAATACTATTAAGATTGCGGATATGTGTAATGTTGAACTTGATCTTGGTAAATGGGTATTCCCTGACCTTAAGGTAGAGAGCGGGCGCTCTTATGACGATGAGCTTCGCGTAATAGTTTATGCTGGACTTGAGAAGCGTAATGTAGAAAAAACAAAAGAAGTAGAAGACCGTATAGAGTATGAATTAAAAATAATTAAAGACAAAGGGTATTCACCGTATTTCTTAGTGGTGGGAGACTTACTTAGATTTGCACATAAGAATAATATCCTTACGACGATTCGTGGCTCTGTTGCAGGCTCTATGGTCACCTACCTTGCAAATATTACTAACGTAAATCCAGTTGAATATAAAATACCCTTTGAAAGGTTTTTAAACCCAGAACGTCCGTCGGCACCTGATATCGATATGGACTTTGCCGACAACAGACGAGATGAGGTAATCCAATATGCAAAAGACAAATACGGAGAAGAAAAAGTAGCACAGATTGGAACATTTGGAACAATGGCAGCACGTGGCTCTGTACGTGATATTGCTCGTGCGCTTGGTCATCCATATAGTACTGGTGACCAAATCTCCAAACTCATACCAATAGGCTCACAGGGATTCCCTATGACAATAGCCAAAGCTATCGAGATTACACCTGAGCTAAAAGAATTATATAAAAAGGAAGACGATGTAAAAGAGATTATTGATATGGCAAAAAAAATTGAAGGTAATGCACGACATATTTCAATACACGCTGCAGGGGTTGTGATATCCCCTTCTGACCTTACTGACTTCGTACCACTCCAGCTTGATCCCAAAGGAGGTAAAGTTGTAACACAATACGACATGCATGCAGTTGAGGATGCAGGACTTTTGAAATTTGATTTTCTGGGGATTAAAAACCTAGCAATACTTGCTGATGCAGTAAAACGTGCAAAGAAGTTCCACAATGTCGATGTAGATATAGAAAATATCCCACTTGATGACAAAAAGACATATGAGATGCTTGCACGTGGTGAGACAATGGGTCTCTTCCAACTTAACGGTGCAGGTATGACGCGTTACCTTAAAGACTTGAAGCCTTCACAGATAACAGACATAAACGCTATGGTTGCTCTTTACCGTCCAGGACCTATGGAATCAATCCCCTCTTATATTGAACGAAAACAAAATCCGAAACTTATAACGTATGTTGACCCTAGAATGAAAGATATCCTAGACCAATCGTATGGAGTTATCACCTATCAAGATGATGTGCTCATGATCTCAATAAAGCTCGGCGGATACTCATGGCTTGAAGCTGACAAGCTCCGAAAAGCGATGGGTAAGAAAATTCCAAAGGTTATGGCCGCAGAAAAAGAAAAATTGATAAAAGGTTTTATAGATAACGGCACTACCCAACAAAAGGCAGATAAAATATGGGAGCTTATTGAGCCTTTCGCAGCTTATGGGTTCAACAAGGCACACGCTGCAAGCTATGGAAAGGTCGCGTATCAAACCTCTTACATGAAAGCCAACTTCCCTACTGAATATATGGCAGCAGTTCTTACGGCCGACTCTGGAGACATAGACAAGGTTTCAGAAAGCATTACTGAACTCAAAAGAATGAAGATACCTGTACTCCCACCTAATATCAATGAGAGTTTTGGAGACTTCACCGTAGTTGGTGAAAGTATACGCTTCGGACTTAGTTCTATAAAAAACTTTGGTGAAGGTATCGGAGATTTTATAATTAACGAGCGCGAGCGAAATGGAAAGTTTGAATCATTGGCAAATTTCCTAGAAAGAGTATTGAATAAAAATTTGAATAAAAAATCACTTGATGCGCTCATAAAAGCAGGTGCACTTGATGAATTTGGCGAACGAGGAGAAATGCTTTTCAATATGGAATATCTACTACAATTTAATAAGGAGCACTCTAATATGGAGAATAATCACGACTCTTTATTTGGTGGACTACCTGAAGATTCTGCACCTACAAAACTTAATCTAGAAAAGTCAGAGGTAGCTACTCAGAGTGATAAACTTTTCTGGGAAAAGGAGCTTCTTGGACTTTATGTCTCTGGGCACCCGCTTGATAAGTTTAAAGAGAAGCTTGAAAACAAATATACAAAAATAAAAAAGATTAAAGAAACTACGAGAAGTGGTGTTACTGTGGTAGTCTCTGGGATTGTGGAAGAATGTAAACCAATCCTTACCAAAAAAGGAGACCAGATGGCATTTGTACGAATAGCTGATATGAGCGACAACATAGAAGCAGTATTCTTCCCTGAAACATTTGCAAAGTATAAAGCACTGGTTGAGCAAGAAAAATGTATAGCCATAAAAGGTAAGATCTCCACTCGCAACGGCGGGATAAGCATCTTAGCGGATGCAGTTAAGGAATTATAAAAAATAAAGGACAGTCCTTTATTTTTTCTTAAAAGAATCAAATTCACTTACAACATCTTCAAGGTCATTCAATTGTGAAAAATGTTCTGGAAAAGCGTCTTTATTAAGGATTGCACTTTCAGGTCTGCTGTTTATAAAATAATCATAATAACTTGAGTATTTATAACCTTTCATAAAATTTCTAGCAATCATCATATCGTGAATACCATTTTCCTTCCAACTTGAATCAATAAGCTTAATAGGGTTGAGATGAATATATGAAAAAACCCAATTTAAATACTCATCGACATCAATATGTTTTTCTTTGAAAGGTCCCTCAAATAAAGACCCTCTCCTGTTATATTTCGCATTGAAATACATAGAATAAGCAGTCAATAGTTTCTTCATAAACTGACTTATACCACCTTCTGTTTTCTCGTAAAGTAGTATATGAAAATGGTTCGGCATTAGACAAAATGCACCAATATTAACAAGTGTATCAGCTCTTTTTATATTAAATAATTCAATAAAGGACAGTCCTTTATTGAATAGATTAGATGTATGTACAGACACATCACTGTTACAAAGATACAACAATAACATAAAGCGTCTGTGATCGTGCTCATTCGTAAATATAATTCTCTTATCAGTACCTCTATTATAAATATGATATATTTCCCCAACTAAAAAAGGTGTTTGTCTTCTCATTTAATAATACTAAACTATTTTTAGTAAAACATAAAGGACTGTCCTTTATGTTTTTGTGAATAAAATATAAAAAAGGGATACAAGAACGATGAATTGTCTTGTATCCCAATGTTCCTATATTAATAGACTACAAATTAGTTAACCAAATGTGCACCTACAGGCTTGTAATTATTGTATTTAATAATTATCTTATCTTCATCTACCAAAAAAGTCTCCGTAAATCTGTAACAACAAGGAAGATTAACGTGCACTTTTGTACCATCTACATAAATATTAAGTCTCTTCTGTCCTTTATGTTTAGCGCATTCAGTACCAACTTCTACATATACATTTGTGATTTTAGTATCTTCAGCTAAAGCCACCAGATCACTCCATAATGCTACACCTGTTTTTTTCTTTTTTGGATTCAATCTACACCCCACTTGTTGTTTCGATAAGTATTTTATAAACAACAAATAATATAACTCGTTCGTTGCGCCCGCAATTCCTGCAATAGTTAAAATAACATTAATAATGTTAATGTCCTTATTAACTACTAAGATAGTGTGGACTAAAAACAACACAAACAATGAGAGTGTTATAAGTGGGTATGGACTCTGATCTTTTCTCCTCTTGATTGTACGTACCACTGTTAAAATTATTATAAGTCCTAGAATTACAATGTTCAAAGTGTCACCTCCTTATCCTTAAAAAGAATTAGAATAAATGTTTCTATATTTAGATTATATATCCAACAATCAGAGTAGTATATTATATATATCTTGTCAACCCCCTTTTTAGCGAAGTATATTGTGTTATTATTAGAGGAATGAAAAAAGATTCTAATATAAACAACATTCGCCATTCGTTGGCTCACTTGCTTGCTATGGCTGTGGTTGAAAACAACCCTAAAGCCAAGCTTGCAATAGGCCCTACAATAGACAATGGTTTTTACTATGACTTTGAACTCTCTAAACCTCTTGGGGAAGAGGACTTACCAAAGCTTGAGAAAAAGATAAAACACTACATAAAACAAAACTTGGAATTCAAACAACTTAAAGATGCTGAACTTAAAGACCAACCATATAAAGACGAATTAATAAAAGGACTTGAAGAAAAGGGAGAAACTTTAAGCTATTATCAGTCTGGCGATTTTATAGACCTATGTAGTGGACCTCATATTAAATCTACAAACGAAATTGACCCTAATGCCTTTAAACTCACAAAGATAGCCGGTGCATACTGGAGAGGTGATGAAAAAAACACAATGCTTACACGTATTTATGGTGTAGCCTTTGAGACAAAAGAAGAGCTTGATGAATATTTAAATATGCTTAAAGAAGCAGAGAAAAGAGACCATAGAAAACTTGGTAAAGAGTTGGGTCTATTTTCTTTCCACAAAGAAGGTGTTGGCTTCCCTTTCTGGCATCCTAAAGGAACAATTTTATACAATGAACTCAAAAATTTTATCAGGGAAGAAAATGAAAAAAGAGGTTACGGAGAAGTCATGACACCTATTATGCTCAATAAAGATCTGTGGGTTACATCCGGACATTGGGATAAGTTTAGAGATGACATGTACTTCAGTAAGATAGATGATGAAGAAATGGCTGTAAAACCAATGAGTTGCCCAGGCGGTGTACTTATATATAAAGAAGGTATACATTCTTACAGGGACTTACCATTGCGATACTCTGAGTTCGGACTTGTTCATAGGCATGAATTATCAGGGGTGCTTCACGGAATCTTACGAGCACGTGCGTTTACACAAGACGATGCTCATTCATATTGCACAGAAGAGCAGCTCAACGGTGAGATTATAAATATGGTGGATTATGCGCTTGATATCTATAAAGCACTTGGCTTTGATGATTATGAGATATTCATAGCAACACAACCAGAAAAACATATCGGGGAGAGCGATGTATGGGAGCTTGCAACAAATGCGCTTGAAGAATCTCTTAAAGAAAAAGGTTTAGAATATGGAGTAAAAGAAGGAGAAGGTGCGTTTTATGGACCTAAAATAGAATTTAATATAAAAGATGCTATCGGTAGGAATTGGCAAATGGGCACTGTGCAAGTAGACCTTTCAATGCCTGGACGATTTAATGCAGAATATACAGACAAAGATGGTAATAAAAAAACACCAGTCATGATACATCGTGCAATACTTGGTTCAATGGAGCGGTTTATCGGTGTACTTATAGAACACTATGCTGGGGCATTTCCACTTTGGCTCTCCCCTGTTCAGGTTAAAATTCTGCCAATTACAGACGCTCACAAAGATTATGCAAGACAAGTTTTGACTAAATTAAAAGAAAACAATATTAGAGTAGAGCTTAATGACGATAATGAAACTCTTGGTAAAAAAATACGACAAGGTAAAGTAGAAAAAGTCCCATACTTACTTGTCCTTGGTGACAAAGAAATTGACGATAAAAAAGTAACCGTAGAAGGAAGGAAGGATTACAAAGACACTATGAGTGTTGATGAGCTTGTAGAAAAACTTAAAGAGGAAATTAAAAATAAATCTTAATAACTTTATTGCCAAATATTAGCAATACTTCTATAATAAACACATATGAGATATCCATGGATAGCACTTACAATTTTAGGCATATGGCTTCCTATTGCAGTTTTGATTCTTAAGGAACCCAGACTAGACCCAACACTTCTTTACTCACTAGGGGTCTTTATCAGTGTTGTACTAGCAATGATAGGGTTCAGAAGTTCTATATAAACCTATCACCTAAATGAACATATTTATACTAATAAAAAGGATTTTTATTATACCTGTAATCTTTTTGAAATATACTCTCAAAAGGAGTTTTATTGATGAATTTGGTAAAAAGCAAAAACTAACAAACCCTGTGCGCCTAAGGTTCGTCTTTCAAGACCTAGGTGGTGTGTTTATGAAGTTCGGACAGATACTTGCTATGCGCTTTGATATATTACCGATGGATTATGCTGTATCACTTTTAAACCTACTAGATAATGCGCCAAAGGTTGATGACGAAAAGATGTTCCGTATTTTTAAAGACGAAACAAGAAAAGATATAAGGGAAGTCTTTGACAATTTTACCGGAATCTCAATAGCTACTGCATCTTTTGCTCAGGTATATAAAGGAACGTATGACGGAGAGGTTGTGGTAATCAAAGTTCAAAAACCAAAGGCTAAAAAATACATAAAGTCTGATCTATTATTACTTGGTTTTTTTACAATTATTATAGACTGGATTGGTGTACTAAAAGCAGTGTCTATGCAGGATGTCCTCTTTCAACTAAAAGATTGGCTACGAGAGGAGCTTGATTATACGATAGAAACCTGCAACAA
>JABGQE010000004.1:18370-25668 GCA_018648925.1 bacterium
AACGACAACCACGGTATGCTCAAGTACATAAGAGCATCTGCCAATCTAGAGTTTCATTTAGCAGCAAAAGGTATTGTTGAGTTTATAGAATCTCGTGTAAAAAAGGAGCTCGGAGAAACTCTTAATAAAAAAAGTTTTAAGAGAGCTTTTGATATAATCTTAAGTTTTGTGACAGAACAGCTAACAGAGGACTTCAAACCCATAACAAACGACTGGCATTTCCATACTGGGAACCGAGAACTTAATCTCAAAAACAGGAGTTCGGCTGTCACATTCTTGAAGGTGGTTAAAGCTGTTGAGAAATATTATATGAAGTTCCCGCCCGATGTCATAGCTTTTATAAGAGCACTTCTTATAATCGATATGGTGTGCTTAAAACTTTCAGATGATTTCAATATGGTAGATGCTGTAAATTCATTCTTTGAAGACCATTCTCTTGATAAGGTGAAAGCAATGTCTGAAGAACATATGGAAGAAGTGGAAAGGTTACATGAAATAATATATGCATCAAAAAGCACTGAGTATATAAAAGACAAAGAGTACAATTCCAAAGAACGTTTCATCGATATTGCATATGCACTAGCGGAAAAATATCCAGACCTGTATAATAAAATGAAAGGAATAAGAATTTAATTTTTATATATTATGAAATACCCATGGATAGCAATCACAATAGTCGTAATCTGGTTTATGGCAACATTTACCATACTCTCACGTGGAGAGTCTAATCCAGAATACATACTTGCCGTGTCCCTTATTGCATCTGCAATACTTGGAGTCTGGGGATTCCGCCGACCCAAATAAAAAAAGCCCCGCGACCTTCGGTGCGGGGCTTTTTTTATTTATATTTATACGTCCAAGTTTGCCATTTTGGCATTAGACTGAATAAATGATTTTCTTAGAGTCACATCTGTGCCCATAAGTGTATCAAACACCTTATCTGCTTCTACTGCATCCTCTATAGTTACTTGTTTAAGCACTCTATTTTCTGGATCCATAGTTGTCTCCCAGAGTTCTTCTGGATTCATTTCTCCAAAACCTTTATAACGTTGTATTTTTATTTTTGGTTTTTTAGTTGTAACCTCTTCTACTTCTTCCTCTTCTGTATTTTCACCATCTTCAACCTCCTCTCCTTCAAAATCTTTACCTACTATTGCAAATTTTTCTTCGTCTGTACGAGCATAGTGTATTTCTTTACCAACCTGAATCTTATAAAGCGGTGGATCAGCTATGTATACATATCCTGCCTCAATAACTTTTTTAAAATGACGATAGAAGAGCGTTAGAAGAAGTGTTGCTATGTGAGCACCGTCCACGTCGGCATCGGGGGCTATTATAACTTTATGATATCTTATCTTTTCTATATCAAATGAATCACCTATACCTGCACCGAGGGCTATCACAATACTCTTTATAGCATCTGAGCCAAGCATACGGTCAAGTCGTGCGCGTTCAACATTTAAGATCTTTCCACGAAGTGGTAGTATTGCTTGCGTTTTTCTTTCTCGCGCCATCTTTGATGAACCTCCAGCAGAGTCTCCCTCCACAAACCAAATCTCTGAATCCTCTGCTTTTTTACTCTGACAATCAGCAAGCTTCCCTGGGAGCGTCATACCGTCAAGCGCACCTTTACGAAGCACACTATCTTTAGCAGCTTTAGCGGCTTTTCTTGCTTTAAGCGCTAAAGTAACCTTCCCTATCATAGCTTTCGCGTCATCTGGATGTTCTTCTAGAAATGCTCCGAAAGCTTCAGTAAATACTGCATCTACTGCACCTCTTGCTTCTACAGAACCGAGCTTACCTTTCGTCTGTCCTTCAAACTGGATCTCTCGCATTTTGATAGAGATGACAGCAGTCAAACCTTCTAGTACATCGTCGCCAGTAAAATTATCTTCTTTAGTTTTTATTAGATTATTTTTCCGTCCATAGTTGTTGACAGTTCTAGTCAGAGCAGTCTTAAAACCAGTGACGTGCATACCACCTTCTGCATTATAAGTATTGTTTGCAAATGCAGATATTCTAGATGATATGTCATCTACATATTGAAGTGACACTTCTACATCTACTCCGTCCATTTCTTTCTCAACATAAAAAATATTCTTATGGATTGGCTTTTGATGTTGATTTTTAAATTTAACAAGCGAAAGTAGCCCCCCTTCAAAATAGAAAGACATTGTGAGAGTATCAAGCGCAAGCTCCTGCAAATAAAATGCTTTGTCTGCGTCTATCTTTCCTTCATACTCACGTGCATCAATACAAGTAATACGTGTCCCTTTAACAAGGTATGCTTGCTGACGCAAGTGTGTGGTTATTTTATTCCAATCATATACAATTTCTTTGAAGATCTCTGGGTCGGCATCAAAAGTAATTACTGTACCTGTGTCTTTTGATTTACCAATCTGTTTTACAAGAGCTTTCTTCTTTCCTTGCTTATATTCTTGCATAAACACCCCTCCGTCTCTTCTTACTTCTGCTTTTGCATATAATGAAAGTGCATTTACAACAGAAGCTCCTACACCGTGCAAACCTCCAGAAACTTTGTATCCCTCGCCACCAAACTTACCACCAGCGTGAAGTGTGGTCATAATAGTCTCAAGTGCTGAAACTTTTGTCTTAGCGTGCTTATCTACTGGAATACCTCGTCCATTGTCCACTACGCGAATCCGATTATTTGGCAAAAGTGCTACTTCTACATCATCAGCATGTCCACCCATCGCTTCGTCTCGCGCATTGTCAAAAATCTCCCATATAAGATGGTGTAATCCTTCAAGACCTGTTGTACCGATATACATCCCAGGACGCTTCCTGACCGGCTCTAGACCCTCTAAGACTGTAATATCTTGAGCATCATAGTGATGCCCTTTTCCTGATGATTTTACTTCTTTTTTAACCTCTTTTTTAGCCATAATCTATTAGACAAATTGGGGCTTTTAAGCCCTTTTGATACGTATATTATATCAAAAAAGCCCCTAAAATTCAACGAATTTCAGGCGATTTTGTGGATAGGAAACATAGCCATTTTAAGGCCTAAATACCTCATTTCTTCAAGAAATGAGGTATTTAGGCTATCTTACTTCCCAATTGGAATTACTGTTTAAAGCTTCTGTGACAGAATCCATTATTTTATTTACTTCTTCATCTGAAAGCGTCTTCTCTTGTGACTGGAATACTAGATTAAATGCATAAGAAATTTTGTCGTCTTTTTTGAATTCATCAAAGAGTTTAGTATTTACCAAAAGCTCTGTACTCTCTTTTTTAACCACCTCTAATACATCATCACTTGTAACATCACTAGGCACCCATACTGCAATGTCTCGCAACATAAATGGATATGGAGAGATTGAACTGTAAGTAATACTCTCTTTTTTTTCTAACTTTTCATACTCATCTTCTGGTTCCGGAAGTTTTTCTAAAAGCTCGTCAAAATTTGTTTCAAATATATTATCTTCAGTATCACCTTTAATTTCTACACCAAGAAACTCTGATAATTTATTTACAATATCTCCTGAATCAGTAATGCCTAAAGATGTATATTCTTTATCTTTATTAAACACATTTCCTATTTCAAATATTTTTACTTCGTCGCATGAAAGTAAGGGCAAGTTTTTAGTGTTTTGCTCTAATGACCTTAATAGTCCTCCGCGCAAATCTGTACGCAAAAAGTTTTTATCAGATGCAAATGGTTTTATCATCTCTACTTCCCCACTGTCCCTAAAAGTATAAGTATAAACTTCCGAAAATCCTTCTTTTACTAAGAAGTTTTTAATCTTACTTACATAATAGAATTTTTTATTAATCTTCGGTGCTTTTTCTGATTTGCTTGGTAGAATCGCTTCTATATTCTCATAACCATAAATTCTCCCCACTTCTTCTATAATATCTATTTTTATTTTTAAATCTGTTCTTTCAAGTGGAGGATTAACCACAAACTCTTCGCCTGACACTTCATATTCAAACCCTAATCTTTTTAATATATCTTCTACTTCTCCTGCTGAGATATCAGCACCCAGAAGTTTGTTTATCTGCGACACTGAAACAGTTATCTTTATTTCACTTAACTTTCCTGAGAATACATCTTCTTTAAGTGACATATCCAAAACAGCAGAAAGCTCTTTGGCTACACCTTTCTCGTCAGACGAGTCTGGTGCACGGTTTGGCAATACATCAATATCAAAAATATAATCTCCATCCTTTTCTTCAATACCCTCAACTTCATATGAGTGAAATGTCAAAGCCTCTGCTACCTTTTCTGGTGATGGCAGTTTATCTTCAAAGTATTCTTGTAATTTGTTATAGCTTGCTTCCATATTAAAATTGATTTACAAACCTCAAATCGCCCTGATAAAGCAGTCTTACATCATCTATCCCATACTTAAGCATTGCTAACCTATCAATACCCACACCAAAAGCAAAACCTTGATATTTCTCAGAGTCTATCCCTCCAGCTTTGAGCACATTGGGGTGGACCATACCTGCACCAAGCACCTCTATCCAACCTGTACTTTTACATATTGAGCAACCTTTTCCTTCACAGCTAAAACACGACATATCAACCTCAATCCCAGGTTCAACAAATGGAAAGTAACTTGGTCTTAATCTTATCTCAACATCTTTACTAAAAAACTTCTCAAGAAAAGTCTTAAGCACCCCTTTAAGTGTTCCAAGTGTAGTGGTCTCATCAACCATCAAGCCTTCAAACTGATAGAATTGCGCTTCATGAGTTGCATCAGTTGCTTCATTCCTAAATACTTTACCAGGGACGATAATCCGTATAGGTGGTTTATTGTTCTCCATATAACGAATCTGTACATTAGAAGTATGTGTTCGCATTACAGTATTTTCTTTATCTTTTACCCAAAAAGTGTCCTGCATATCACGTGCTGGATGATTTTTCTCAAAATTCAATGCATCAAAGTTGTAGTATTCACTTTCCATCTCTGGACCATCTGCAAATTCAAAACCCATATCAGAAAATATAGAGTTTATTTCGTTTATCATCTGCGTCATAGGATGCAGATGCCCTTTTTTATTTTTATTCAAATCGTCCATATAATAGGCTTATTTTAGCCTAAAACCCATTATTTAGCCACTTGCACTGCTTCATCAAACTTCACCGACAAAAGTTTTGAGACGCCATCAGAACCCATCGTAACGCCGTATATTATACCAGCACGGGACATTGTCTCTCTGTTGTGAGTAATGAGGATAAGTTGTGAATACTTTGATAGATTCTCTATCATATCGCCATAACGTTTTGAATTAGCTTCATCAAGCGCGGCGTCCGTCTCATCAAGTACTAGAAACGGTGGTGGGTTTACTTGCGACATAGCAAAGAGAAGCGCAATAGATGTAAGAGCGCGCTCACCACCTGAGAGCATTACAAGACCTTGTGTCTTTTTATTTGGCAGACTTATAGAGATATCTATCCCTTCTTCTCCATCCTCCTCTTCTAGTTCAGGCATTCCTTCTATATCAGACAAATCAGTATCTGACTTTTTCTTTTTCTTTTCTCTTATTACGGACAAGTTCGCTTTTCCACCACCAAACATAAGCGAGAAGAAATTCTGAAACTCTTTATTTATCTTTTCAATACCATCTTTAAACTGCGTACTTAGTTTTTCTTCCAAATCTTTTATCAAGTCCTGAAGGGCTTCAGCTGATTTTTCTAAGTCTACTATCTCACGCTCTAAGAATTCATCACGCTGCGTCGCCTCTTTATATTCTTTCATTGTGTCTTCCCCTGAACCGCCGCCAAACTCTTCAAGCCGTATCTTAATCTTCTCTATTTTTCTTCTTCTCTCTTCCTGCATACCTCTATCTTCATTTGCTATATCCTCGGAATTCATATTTAAATCATATTTATGATAATCAAGAACAGCTCTACCTACCAACACTGCAACCTCTTGAAGTTCTCTTTCAAAGTCGTCCTTAGCGTGGGACACCTCGTCTTCCTTACTACTGAGCTTACTTAAGACTATCCTTAATTCACTTTGACGTGACATTATACTAAAGACCTCGCGCTCTGCCTCTCTACTGTCATCCTTCCCAGTTTCTATCTCTTTCTTCAGAGTGTTGTATTTTTTATTATAAGTAGACTCATCTTCAGACACACCTTCAAGCTTCTTATCAAGCTCTGTTTTTTCATTCTTCATTTTCTCAAGTTCGCTATAGTCCACATCTACACTCTTCTCTCCAGAGAAAGTCGTAGACATAAAATCTCTTACGATAGAACCTACAGTACGGAGAATACCTTTGATCTCTTCTGTATCATTTTTTGTATCTCCATCGTCAAGCTGTGAATACACTTGCTGGGCAACCTTATCAAGCTCACTATAGCTCACTGTTCTGTTTTCAAGCACCTTTTGCTCTTCCTTTTCTTTTTCTATTCGCCTTTCTTCTCCTGCTAATTGCCCTTCTACTCGCCCAAGTTCGCGTACAAGTGCATCCTTTTTCGCTCTTATATCAGCAAGGCCTTTTTCTATATTTATAAGCTCTTCACTCTTTTCATCAGCTTCGTCTGACTTTGCAAGCACTTCTTTAGCTTTTTGGAGCTTGCTCTCAAGCTCTTTTAATTCTTTCTCTGGGGCTACTCTGTCTTCTTCTATTTTCTTTTTATTATAATTTATATATTCACTTTCTCTCTTTAAGTAATCGAGTGAAAGACCTTTGAGCTCTTCTCGCATAGCTATAGACTTCTCTACCTTTTCAACTTGTCTTTTGAGAAATCGAATATGCGGAGCAATCTCTTTTCTCAAAGACTCAACTTGGGCTATATTGTCTTCTGTCTTCTGTAACTTACGCTGACTCTCCTGCTTCTTATATTGAAATACTTTAAGCCCTAGTGCGTCTTCTATCATCTCTTTACGTTCTTTTATATTTGCATTCAATATCCTGTCTGCCTGTCCTTGTGAGATTATGTGATGCCCAGATGAACCAATGTTTGCAGATGCGAGAAGTTCTGCCACATCGCGCAAGCGTACCTGTGAGCCATTTATAAAATATTGGTTTACTCCGTCCCTGTGCACTACGCGCTCTATTACCACTTCGTCAAAATCAATATCTAGGAATCGTTTTTTATTATCAAATGTTACTTTTACAGACGCTCTGTTTGAACGCCCTATATTTTTAGAACCGTTAAATATCAAATCCTCACCACGTTTCCCTCTTAAAGACTTTATGGATTGCTCACCGAGTGCAAACCGAAATGACTCTGCGACGTTAGACTTGCCTGAGCCATTAGGACCGACAATCCCTGAGATGTCAGATGTAAAATCAAAAACACCCTTTTTCGCAAAGGA
>JABGQE010000031.1 GCA_018648925.1 bacterium
TAAAGCGCTAGAAATATAGCCTTTTTGGCGATATTCGGTAATAGAAGTAGCATTACGCCGTTTGGACATTTTGGAGCGATCTGGGGCCAAAATAAGCGGAATATGGGCATATTTAGGTCGCTCTATTCCTAGGGCTTCTTGTATGAGGATTTGACGTGGAGTATTAGAAATATGGTCTTCTCCACGGATAATATGACTTATGGCCATCTCATGGTCATCCACCACCACAGCTAAGTGATATAACGGATCATCTATACTTCTAGCTATTACAAAATCACCAAGCTCTGTAGTATCAAACTCTATTTTCCCACGAACCATATCTTCAAATTCAACTTTTTTGCCTTCGTTTTTAAGACGTACAACCTCTACCTGCTCTCCTGCTTTCGCTTTACTTTCTTCTTTTGAAACATAAGCCGTACTAGCATCAAGCATTTGCTGTATGTATTTTTTATAAATATCTGTTCTTTCGGATTGCCTATATAGTTCATCTTCTTTTAAGCCAAGCCATTTAAGACCATTGAATATATCACTTTCAGACTCTTTTGTACTTCTTTCTTTATCAGTATCTTCAATACGTACCACAAACTTTCCATTATTCTGCTTCGCAAATAAATAACTAAAAAGCGCAGTCCTAGCAGTGCCAATATGCAAATCCCCCGTCGGCGACGGCGCTATTCGTGTTCGTATTTCTTTTAAATTATTTTCACTCATGTTACCTTTCTTCACTTGATTTGTTTATATAATATAACCAGTGTAACATATCCATATGTCAAAAAATATATTTACAAAACCAAATATCTTTATCGTTGTAGGTCCACCAGGTTCTGGTAAAGAGACACAAGCAGATAAACTAGAAGAATTCCTACTAAAAGACAATCCCTCTCTTAAAGTTATACGCAATGACAATGGAACATTATTAAGAGAAGCCATAGAAAATCCTTCTTATACAGAACATATGCGAGGCAAAATTAAAGAAAGCGTTCTTATTAAAGGAGAATCTGTACCTGGTGCAATCGCGACAGACATGATGGTGCAAACATTATTTAAAAAGAATGATGGTAAAAGCCATATAATATTTGAAGGGATACTTCGTAAGGAAAACGAATTACTAAAATATAATGAACTTATGCATTATGTTATGCCCGAAAGCCATAGATACTTTATACGTTTGGGTGCATCAGACAGTGTTCTTGAACAAAGACTTTTAAGTCGTAAAGGAAAAGACGGATTAAAAAGACCTGACGATAATCATGAAGTTATAAAAAATAGAATTAACGTATATCGTATAAAGACAGACTTAGTCGCTGAAGCTCTAAAAGACAATCCAGATTATATATTCCTACACATAGATGCCACACCAGCCATAGAGAAAGTTCACAAAAACATAGTAGAAGCTATTACTCTTCGTGCTTAAGTGCGGTCGCTATGATCCCCTCTGCTATCTTGCGAGCTGCATCTGGCCGAGCAAATTCTTTTGTAGCATCTTTCATTTTCTTTGTAAGTTCTTTATCACTTAAAAGTCTGTCTATTTCAGAGGCGAGTAAGTTCGGTGTAAAATTCTTTTCTTCTATAACTACCGCTGCCCCACTACGCGCATATGTAAATGCATTTTTTCTTTGATGGTCTCCATTAGAATCTGCAATAGGAACTATGATACTAGGAAGTCCCCAGATAGCGATCTCAAAAATAGCTGAAGCTCCACCACGAGACACTACTAAATTTGATGCTCCACCCGACATACGCATAGCAAGAGTATTTAGAAAACCAAATGGTTTATATCTATGCCCATATTGTGTACCTTCTAGTATTACACGAGCTGTTGATTTTATTTCTTCAAAATTCTTTTTACCTGTTTGGTGAATTATTTGATATTTCTCTACAAGCTTAGGAAGAGCCTCCATGACTGTATCGTTTATTCTTTTTGCGCCTTGTGAACCACCGAGTATTAAAAGAGTTGGTATCTCCTTTTCAAGCTTAAGGTACTCGTGCGCACCTTCATTTGCTAAAGTGAACAATTCTTTTCTGACTGGATTACCTGTAAAAGCCACTTTTCCTTTTTCAAAATAAGTAATAGCTTCTGGGTATGATACTGCAATCTTGCGAGCAAACTTACCTGCCCATTTGTTTACCCTTCCAGGTACAGCATCAGACTCATGGATTATTACGGGGATACGTAAGATTTTTGCAGCAAATACAGTCGGAAAGCTTGCGTACCCACCTTTACTAAACACTACATCAGGATAGATTGTAAAAAGTTGTAGTGTTGCTTTTATTACGCCAATACCTGTTTTAAATTTATCTATAAGATTCCAAATAGAGAAATATCTTCGTACTTTCCCTGCAGGGCTTTTTTTAAATATTATATTGTTTTCATAAAGTGCTCGGGCGTCATACTTTTCAGGCGCAATATAATAAAGCTGCGGGGTAAGCAGTTTTTGTTCTTTTGCTATATTATTTATTTCTTCGGCAACAGCGATTATAGGATAAAAATGTCCTCCTGTTCCTCCACCTGTAAATACAATTTTCATAATGTTTTTTAACGCGGGATAAGGTCGTTCCTCGTGTAGCGAAGCGGAAAGAGGTGCGACCTTGAGGAGCGTTATGTTTTTTTAAATTTTGATATGTTTAGCACAATCCCAATCTCAGCAAGTGCAAATAGGAGTGCCGACCCCCCATGACTTATAAACAGTAGCGGGAGTCCAGTCAATGGCATGACCCCAAGCATTGCTCCTATATTTATAAACGATTGTGACACTATAAGTATAACAATTCCTACGACCACCAGTCCACTGAAGTTATCAGGGGCTTTTGTTGCGATCTTGAGTCCTCTAAACGCAAGAAATAAGAATAGTGTAAGTATTATAGCACTGCCTATAAAACCAAACTCTTCTGCCGCAACTGCAAATATAGAATCCCCTACTGGCTCTGGTAAATATTGAAATTTCTGTACGCTCTGACCAAAACCTCTTCCAAATATTTCTCCAGAACCTATAGCAATAAGTGACTGTTTGATCTGCCAACCAGAACCAAGAGCGTCACTTGCTGGATTTATAAATGTTAAAATTCTATCTTTTACATATGGTTGAATATATGCAAGCACTGTAAGTGCAATTCCTGCAAAACCTCCTAATGCAAATATATCACGCCAACGAGCACCAGCGGCTATGAACATCGCTATCCCTGTAGCCAATATTACAAGAAGTGTGCCAGTGTCAGGCTGTGACAAAAGTATCCCACCAGTAATGGCAAGCAAAACAATAAACGGAATAATCCCATGCCCTACAGTATGTAGTTTATCTTTTGCATTAGTAAGCCACGCAGCAAAATAAATTACAAAACCAATCTTGAGCATTTCAGCAGGCTGGAAAGTTACAAAACCAAAATCAAGCCAACGCTGAGCACCACCTGAAGACACACCAAGCCCTGGAACAAACACAAGAAGTGTTGCAATAGCTGATGCTATAAATATATAAAATGCATACTTTCTCCAAAATGTGTATTTGATTTGTGTTGTTATAAGAAGAGCTATAGCACCTAAGAAGATACCTAAGAAGAATTGGCTAAAAGCAACAGAAGAAAACCGCGCGCCGTCTCGTGCCAAAAGCCCAAGTGAAGCAGAAGTAAAAATAAAAAACCCTGCTACAACTAGGATAATAACTGTTATTAAAAATGGCCTGTCAATTTTCTTGAGCATTAAATTATTATATCA
>JABGQE010000032.1:0-2299 GCA_018648925.1 bacterium
GAAGAAAAGTCCTGGATACCAGAACATTATGAATGAAGGTGTGCCTCATAGCATATAAATACCCTTATCAGCTCAATGTAGAGCAGGTAAGGGTATTTTATCTTGTTTATACAATCACAAAGTCAAGAGTTTTATTGTCTAGGTCTGCGCCCATTAGTTTGATTTTTACTTTGTCACCGAGGGTATAAGATTTACCACTTCGTTCACCTTTTATACTATAAGTTTTTTTATCAAGTGTGTAGAAGTCATTGCCGATTTTACTTACATGAACAAGCCCTTCTGATTTAGTATTTTCATCTTCTACGAATAGTCCAAACTCAGCAACACCTGAGATCTTACCGTCAAAAGTCTCACCGATATGATCCTTCATATATTCAACTTGTTTGTAGCGTATAGAATCACGCTCTGCTTGGGTCGCTTCAGCTTCTTGGTCGTTTGAGACAAGTGTAAGAGCATTGTATTTCTTAAGTTCTTCTGCAGGAATCTCTTTACCCTGCAACTGACTTTTAAGGATTCTGTGGACCATAAGGTCAGGGTAACGACGAATAGGGGAAGTAAAGTGAGTATAGTATTTAAAAGCTAGCCCAAAATGCCCGATGTTTTTATTAGAGTAAACAGCTTTTGTCATTGAACGAATAGCAGAGATTTTGATAAGCTCTTCTGTCGGTGCACCTTTTATTTGTTTGAAAAGGTTATTTAAATCATGAGTAGTTACACCAGTATCTTTAGGGTTAAAGTCAAAACCAATTGCTTTTACAAACATTTCAAGAGCTTCTATTTTGTCAGGGTTAGGTACATCGTGTGTACGATAGATGAAGAACAAATCTTTTTTATTGAGCTTAAATACATATTCAGCTACTTCACGGTTTGCAAGAAGCATGTATTCTTCCACGAGGTGGTTTGTATCAAACATTTTTTTCCTCTCTACTCCTGTTGGCTTACCGTTCTCATCTAAGGTGAACCGTACTTCGTCATGCTCAAATGCTACAGAGCCGTTTTCAAATCTCTTCTTTCTTAAAATTTTAGCAAGATCATCAAGAGTCTTAAGTTCTCCATAATACTCTCCTTGACCTGCGTCAATTGTCTTCTGTGCGTCTTCGTATGTAAAGCGTCTATCAGAGTTGATCATAGTCTCACCAAACCAATGACTCTTTACCTCACCTTCTTTTGTAATCTCAAACACTGCAGAGTAGGCGAGCTTATCTTCGTTGGCATTTAGGCTTGATACATCGTTAGAGATCACTTCAGGAAGCATGGGTATTGTGCGGTCTACTAGGTAGATAGATGTAGCACGTTCTTGTGCCTCTTTGTCTATAGGGCTTCCAGGTGTCACATAATGTGACACATCTGCGATATGAATACCGATTTCCAAATTGCCATTATCAAGTTCTTTGAGGGATATTGCATCATCAAAATCTTTAGCATCTGGCGGGTCTATGGTCATTGTTGTAACATTTCTAAAATCTTTTCTTTTACTCTCTTCCTCTTTTAATATTTCAGTTTTTTTATTTTCAATTTCTTTTGCTGTTTTCTCTACATCCTCTGGGAAGCCTGTGTCAAAACCATGTCCCAATACGATAGCTTTCATTTCTACATTGTGCTCACCCTTTTTACCTAATACTTCAAGTATCTTTCCTTCAGGGTTTTTCTTTGGGTCGGTCCAATTAGTCATTTTAACCAACACTTTCATTCCGTCCTCTATTTTCTCTTCAGGCGAGAGAATTATATCCATGTACATTCTCTGGTCGTCAGGAGCCAAGAACGAAAGTCCATCTTTCTTTTCTATAGTTCCTACAAACTGTGTCTTTGCACGTTTTATAATTTTAGTAACCTCGCCACGCAGACGTTCACCCTCTACTTTAGGTAAAAGCGCTATTTCCACAGTATCTCTGTTTAGAGCTGTATTTATGTAGTCATTTTGTATTTCTATGTCCTCTTCAAAGGCTTCGTTTGGCACGTAACCAACTCCTCGCCTTGAGACGGTTATCTGACCTTCTATATTAGAATTTTCACCTTTATTTTCGTTGTTTTCCATTAGATTGTGTAATTCTTGGAGTATAGCAGAAAAAAGCTTGATATCAAAACGATTTTCTGTTATTATCTTGCTACTTATGTTAAAAATACGATTACAAAGAGTTGGACGGAAAAATGACCCTTCTTTTAGGGTTGTTTGTACTGACTCACAAAAGGGGCCGAAAAGTGGTAACAACGTCGAAGTCCTAGGTTCATATGACCCTAAGCGAGACAATGTGGCTATCAAAGGCGACAGAGTAGAATACTGGATCTCAAAAGGAGCTCA
>JABGQE010000032.1:2399-3517 GCA_018648925.1 bacterium
AAAGAAGAAGAAAAGCCAACAGACCTGCCCGCCGAAGCAACAGCTGTGGAAGGAGAGGTTGTAGAAGAAAAGAAAGAGGTGGTATAATTAATTCAATGAAGAAAATTCTAATATTTCTTTTTGTATTAGCAATAATGCTTACACCTATAGTGGTCACACCTGAGCCTGCTTCCGCACAGGGTTTTTTGGACAGAATAGTGCCGGCCTGCAATGAGGGTGCTTTGACTGTACCTATATTTAACAGTGAAGGTAAACAGGTTGGATTAGGCTTTGAAGAGAATTGTGGAATGTGTCATATAGTACAGTTAATACAAAACATACTGTCTTTCATTATTACTATATCGGTAATGGTAGCAACACTTATGTTTGTATATGCTGGCTTCTTGTATCTTACAGCTGGAGGTAGTGCTGATAAAATAAAGTCAGCAACAAAGATATTTTCAAATGTGTTTATTGGTTTGATTTTCGTCCTTGGGGCATTCCTTATTGTAGATACCATAATGAAAACTTTTTTTAACGAAAATACAAAGTTTGGCCCATGGAATGAAATAGAGTGTAGTAGTCGACCCAGTAGAGCTACTGTACCTGCTTCAAGCGGTGGTTCGATAATCTCTACAAGTGAATCATTTATAGAATATGATGAAGAAGATATTTTCGTAAAGTGGGACTCAAAAGGAGCTCCCTATGAATTAGTAGGAAAAGACAAAGATGGAAATGAAGTTCGTAGATATATAGACAACAAAAGTAGATAGAGCTTATTTGACTTAAATAATTAAATTGAGTATAGTAAGCTCTCAATATAAATAATAAATATGTCACAAGAAAGATTAATAAAACTAGTATGTTCCAAATGTAAGAGAATCAATTACTGGAGCAGAAAGAATAAGAAGAAAGTTGAGCGTAAAATAGAGCTCAAGAAGTATTGTAAGTGGTGTAAAGCGCAAACTGAGCACAAAGAAGGTAAAAAATAGGAATTACCTACAATTTTGATATAATCTAAAAAGAAGCATTAAAGTGCTCCTTTTTGATTAAAAGGTAATAGAGGGGCCCATAGTTTAATGGTAAAATTCCGGTTTCCAAAACCGTCGTTCCAAGTTCGAGTCTTGGTGGGCCCGCAA
>JABGQE010000005.1:0-1205 GCA_018648925.1 bacterium
GAGATAAGGTTTAGTATAAGAGGCTTCTTCGTATTCCCTGCTGCATAATATCCACGTACAAAAAGAAGCACTAGCCCTTGTGCAGCTATAGACACAGCAAAGAGCGCGAGCGCTGCAGCTGTGAGCCTTGTGTCTGCCCAGTCAAACTCACCTGAACCGAGTATCACACGAACTATCTGTGCACGTAAGATTATAAAAAGTACTATCGCTGGGAATGACCAAAAGATAATATGCTTGCTAGCTGTAAGCACTTGCTCTAAGAAATCTTTCTTCTGTCCATTTGAGAACATTTTAGCGAGGGTTGGAAACGCTGCGACAGAATAGCTCACACCAATGATAGTAAGGGGTACTGACTGTAAGTTAAACGAAAGATTGAACACAGCAATAGAGCCACTTGCCATAAGCGATGCGAAGGAGATTAAAAACAAAAGTGATATCTGGTGCGCTGAAAGCGCAAGTGTACGTGGGAGTGAGAGGAAGATAACTTTTTTAACATCATTGAATCTTGTGCCAACAATACTTAAAGTAATCTTTGGTAAGAATTTATTTTTTACTATAAATGGTATCTGTATTGCCAAATGAAGCACTGCGCCAAGCACTACACCTAGACCAAGCCCCATAAAACCAAAAGACGGATAGAAGAATACGATACCGATTATTATACCCACATTGTAAAGCACTGGAGAAAGTGCGTAGAGTACGAACTTTCTGTGGATTTGTGTAATACTCGCAAATAGGTTTGAAATACCTAAGAAAATAGGCTGAAGCAAAAGTACTCTTGTGAGAAGTATAAGGTCAGCAAATTGTGCGGTGTCTACAAGCCCTGGGAAGAAAAGCTTCATAAGCCACGGTGTAAATATTAAAGCGACAACACTAACTGTAATAATTATTAAAAAGAATGCAGAAAAGATTGTATTAATGAATTCTTTTTCTTTTAGTTTTGATATTGAGGATTTCTCTGCAAGAAACGGTATAAGCACATATACAGATACTATAGAAGCTATAGCCACAAAGATAATGTCTGGCAGACGAAACGCTGCGTAGTAAGTGTCCAGTACCGCTCCAGCACCAAAGAAGTGAGCTAGAAGCCTGTCACGAAAAAGCGCCAAGATTTGCGAAAGCAAAGCAAAGGCACCCAAAAGATAAGCGGCCTCGTGCAAGCCATTTATCTCTTTGTGTATTAGGTTAAATATCCTTCTTACCAT
>JABGQE010000005.1:1305-23941 GCA_018648925.1 bacterium
CCTCGTGCAAGCCATTTATCTCTTTGTGTATTAGGTTAAATATCCTTCTTACCATTTTAGAAAAATAAGATGAGCGTAGCGAAGACTATATTTTTCAAAACCCCCTTCTTTTGCCAGCCTCAGCTGGAAAAGGAGGTGGGTAATCCTACACTCAATACAACACAGTATAAAGCTTTTTGGTTATTTATCCAAAGAACAAAACACCCGCAGGCTGGAGGCCTGCGGGTGTTTTGAAAGCTGATCTTATTCCCCTTCTATAGGAAGTTGATCTGCCTGTACTTGCTGGAATGGATCCTCGCCTGCTTTTAGACCTTCTAAAATAGCTTTCACGTCTTCATTTCCAGGATTAAGTTTAGCAATTTCTGTAAACTGTATAATCGCTTCTGCAACTCTATCAACATTGAAGTAATTAACCCCCAAGAAGTATCGTGCGTTTGAGTATTGTGGATTAAGTTCAACAGCCCTTTCAAGCGCTGCAATTGATTTTGTGCCGTCCCCAGCATTTGCTTGCAATAGCCCTAGCTGGAAGAAGAATGTAGGGTTATTTGGCTCTATAACTACAGCTGCTTCAACTGAACGTATAGCTCCTTCAATATTACCTACTTGTATCTCAAGTTGTGAGAGTAAAAATATCGCTTCTGTATAGTTGTTTTTCTTTTGAAGAGCTAATCCTATAAATTCTTTTGCGCCATCAACATTATCAGCGTCTCTTGCAAGCTCAAGCTGTGCAAGTGTAAGGAAGATTTCTGGATTATGTGGATTTAGTGCAAGAGCCTCTGCATACGCACGCTGTGCACTTTCATACGCTCCTTCTACACCAAGCGGTACGACAGATCCATACACACGTCCAAGCATAGTCCAGTTCTGATAATTCTTATTATCAATCTCTATTGCTTTTTGTACATTAGAAATAGCAGAAGCTAAAATCGTTTGGAATTCGGTTCGTCTTTCTTCAATATCTTTTTGTGCATCACTCAACACTGCATTTATTCTAGCCAAATTTATTTCAGCAGCGAGTCTATAATATCTATCGTTATTACCTAACTTTATAGCACCTAGAACCTTTTCTTCTGCTTTATCTATATTTCCGTCAACGTTTGCTGCGACCAAAGACCCTTGGAAAGCAACCGCAGAAGTATATTGCCCACCAACCATATAGAGTGACACTGCACTTATAATTAACAATACTGTAAGAGCAAGTATTGAGATAAATCCAATACGAGGATTTGCAGCAAAATCAATCCTCTTTTCTATAGGTGCACTGGGTCTATGCCTTAGTGATGCTATGTACATACCAGTAAGTAAGAATGCGAGAGTTACTATGACAACATTTGGGATATAAATAATCGTAAATACCCATAAGTATATAGCCCCCAAGAAAAGCGACACTGATAAATAATACGACGCTCTGTCTTCAATAGCAGAGACAATAAGATTTTTGAATCCGCTATATAAAAGAAATACGAAGAATGCTATCCACGCAAGCCCTCCAACTAACCCTGTAGTTACAAATGATGTTGGGACGAAACCAACCCCAGATTCAAAATCTATATTCCAAAATAATGTATTGTTTATAGATTGTGGTTTTAGTTTAGTCCATTGACTTGAAAATGTATTTGGACCTGAACCAAACAATAAACTCTCACTGTATGTTTGTTTTGTTATATCTACAGTAGACTGCCATGACGGACGTGCCTCTATCTGAGATACACTAAACAATGAAGAAGTATATCCTCCAAAGAATGACCCCGCAACAATAAACATTATAGATATAATTAGTACTATACTAGACGGTATAAATGCCTTACTTTTAACCATAGTCTTACTATCATTCTCACCAAGTTTGAATCTTTTCTTTGAAAAAGAGTATACCAGAAGCCCTAATGAGAAAAGTCCTACTATAATCCATACTGGGAAAAAATTAATAATTGCAAGAAATATTACTGATACAGCGGTAATAATAAGAAGTATTAGTCGCAACAATTTGTTCAGACTTAATCCCTCTAATGTAATAAGAGAAAGTATTGTAGTAAGCCCTAGGAATATACCTAAATCATTCCATTTTCCAAGCAAGTTAGCTGTTGGTGTTGTAAATATCCCAAATGAGAGAAAATCAGCACCAAACATAAGTCGTAAACCTTGAAATAATACTAATATTACCAAAGAAAGTATAAGTGCAATGTGGACACGAAATACAGACCCTTTTGTTTTCAAGAGAAGCGGTACAAGTGAAAGCATTAACGCCATAATGGCGATAAAACCAAATGTATCAATCTCAAAGCCTTGCCCTAAATATGAGACAGCACCATTTCCAGAAAATAAAGCTGATAAAAGGTATGCTGCAGGCAATGCCCAAGCGACAAGAGCAATACCATTGCGAGGAAGAACTATTTCTCTTCTCTTTAATTTTGAAATTAAAAATAAGAAAAAAGCTACCAAGATGCTCACAAAAATCAAAAGAGATTTAGTGAATGAAAAAGGAACTGATAAAGAAGGTATGAAGAAGATTGGAAGAAGAAACATAACACCGATAATAAAATACAGTGCTAAATTTTCAAAAAGTGGTGTCTTGTCCTTATCTTCAACATTTAATGTTGCGTATTCCATAAAAAATATATTAATAATTACCCCTGTTTATAATATATTTATATTAACAATATGACTATATTAATAAAAGGTATGTATGTGGATAGTTGACAAAAAATAATAAAATAATAAAATAATAAATATGAATAATAATAAAAATACTACAGGAAAAATCCAAAAAGTTACGAGTCAGGGGCAGATTACCCTACCAATAGCATGGAGGCGTAAGTTTAATACTGATCAAGTTATCTTACGAACAAAAGGTAATGTTCTTGAAATTGAAGCATTTGATCTGTTAGTACGTAATGAAGACGATGAATATACGGTATTTGACGCTATTCGCGACAATAAAGGAAAGGGTGTAAAAGCCCAAGATTTCTTAGAGATTCTCAAAAAAAAATGAATAAAATAGATAAATTAACTAAAAAAGATAGTGTTTTACTTAGAGAGCTTATTACTAATATAAGACTTAAAGATAAAAAGCTGTATATAAAAAAACTTGCCAAAAGCGACTTGTATCAAGTAAATAACAGAATATTTAAAATAATACTTCACTATGATGCTTTAGGCAGTGTTATTATTGACTCTATACGTAGTAAGAATATGTAATAGAAAAACAGGTGCCGTGAGGCACCTGTTTTTCATATATTTGATTCTTATATCTATAAGCGGGATTCTGTTATCAACGATAATTTATCTTGCACAACTGTTGCCAGCTGTATCTTTGCGGCACTCCTCCAATGCGAAGCACTGGGGCTCGGCCTTGCACACTCGTAAGTATTTTGCCGTTTCAGCCTAACTTAATAGGATCGTCTCTGTTCGCAACTCTAGGATTACTCCCGATGGGCGTTACCCACTACGATTGTTCTCTAAAAACTGTGTGTCCCGACTTTCCTCTCCGTAGAGCTATCGCTCAATATAAGAACTTTATACATTATAACACAAATTATCTATATCTCGCAAGTTCCGGATACGCAGGCAAGCTCTTTTGCTCCCTTTGTAGTGTCCCCTTTTTCATATGTAATAAGTTTTGAGAAATCTACATCTTTTACTCTTTCTGAAAGCTTTTCGTATTGTTCTTTATTTATCTCTTCATACGGCGCTAGTTTATATACACCACCTGCTCTAGGTAAGAAAGAAAGCCCGCCTACATAATCCCAGTTTTCATATAAGAAATTAGCAACACTTATCCATTCGTCTTCTCCAACATAAATAGTCACTGACGGATTATGCTCTGTAAAGTTTACTTTAAGCTTTTTCCATTCTTCTAGCATCTCTTTTGCCCCTATGTCGTCTTTAAAGACAGCCCCCTTTGGAGCAGCTACAGGAAACTCTAGTACGAAAGTAGTTGCATTTTCTTCTGTCTGCCCCACTTCTGGATGATGTGGTACTCCTTGATCTTTAAGCATGTGAAATACTGGATCAGTAGCTGACACACGCACTCTTCTTATATAATACTTTGAATATCGTGGGTGCATACCTGAAGCGGTGTCTAAAAGCTGTGAGGAATTACCATGAGGCTTCACACAAGTAATACATGTAGATTCTTTTACTTTAAATCTTTTGGCATACTTTTTGTTTGTTTTTACACCAACACTTCTTAAACTATTTAATACGTCAACTTCTCTAGACATCTTATTGTCATAATAACCAGTTAAAGATACACCTAGCAATCTTTCTGATTCACAATTCTTCTTCCATTCTTTAGATAAATATCCAAAGTTAGTCAGAGAAGACTGATATGTACCAAGAAGTGTGGCTATCTCCATCTTTTTCTCTAGTTTTTCTTTAGTGTCATTTGCTCGGATTACAATACTTGTAAGATTACAGAATTGTCGTGATTGTAGATATATCTCTCCGCATGGATTCATACGAATCATAGCCTTGCTTAAATCATCTCCGTATATTTTCTTCAGATGTTCTGTTCGTCTTTTTGGAAGCTGTTTATCAAGCCCTGCTGCATTGAAGATACCCCTCTCACCAGTTTTGCTTTTTACAAGCGCTGTCCATTCGTCTAAGAAATGCTCTGCTGTTGGTTTTTCCGTATAAACTGCGGAGTTATTTGCCATCATCCTTTGTGGCTCTGTCATGTAGAACTGCCCTTTCTTTGAATCGCGTATCTCTACGTCATCTAAATCAGACATAGAAATCAATGCGCTTCGCCTCACTCCACCTGCAACCACTATTTCCCCTATTTTACATACTATGTCGTGCACATCAATATTTCTAAGTCGTTTTCCTTGTCTTGCAATTATTTTCTCTTTTGCAAAAGCCATAAGACCTATCAGTGGTTCTGGTCCAGAAGAACGCCCTCCCATTGTCTTTAATTTGGCTCCTGCTGGACGTAACCCCGAATAGTCAAACTCTATATCCTTACCGGAGAACCATGTCTCTAAGCCTAATATAAACGCATCTGCCCAACCTTCTTTACTGTCATCTATTACATGCGTTTTGGCCACCACTCCTTTTTGTCTTTGTATTTGTGGTAGTTGTTGTACATTTTCAGACTCTGCAGAAAATCCTAGACCAACACCGCACATTGATATGTACATTATTTCACCAAAATCACGTAGACGTGCGGGTGCAACAAATGAACAGTTGTAAGCACATACATTGGACTCACGTGCAGCAGGACCTGCAGACCAAAGCAGTCTCATTGAAGGGCAGACATCTTGCTGAAGGATAGCTTCACGTACTTCTGCATATTCATTAGCATTAAGTTTGTCTCCCATATTTTCACGCATAAAATCCATATATCTGTCTACTGTTTCAACCCAAGTTTCTCGTCTTCCTTTTTCATCACTCCATCTTGAATATGCTGTGTAGTATACAAACTCTGACAATGTATTATTTCTCAAATACTTTCTACTTTCTGCTGTAAGTTTTTTTACTTCTTCTGGTACAGATACTCCTTGTTCTCTTACTTTTGCCCGTCTCTCCCTATAAATGATATAAGCCTTAGAAGCTGCTACATAATCACTTAAAATAAGTTCTTTTTCTACAGTATCTTGAAGCCCTTCAACAGTCGGCATAAAATTCTTATACTTTTTTGCTATACGTACCACATCGCCTGCTACTCTGTGAGCTATAAGCTCTGCCTCTTTATCAGAACCTTCTTCTCCTGCAAGCATTGCTTTATGGATTGCATGTACTATTCTTTCAAAGTCAAAAGTCACTATTTCTCCATCCCTCTTTTGAATCTTTGGTACAAATTGACGATAACTCCTAGAGCTTTTAGACGCTTTTTTAGTAGTTTTTTTATGTGAATTATTACTCATAATTTCGTCAATTTTTTTATTCTTAAGAGATGTTTTTGAAGTAGCTGACATTGCTTTTTGAGATTAATTTATTAAAGTTGTCATACCATTGTACATAAAAATTTATAAAAAATCTGTGGATAACATACAAATTTAAGCATCAAGAAATAAAAAAAAGTGAGTGTAAATACACCACCTAAAATCACTCTAAAAGACTCACTCGTTAAGGAAGTTTTTTTAAAAAATTATCTTGTCTCCAATCTCAATATCGTTTTCTTCTAAGAATCCTGCATTGACTTCAAGTACATATTTACTTGGAACTTCTGGAATAAATACTTCCGGATATGACTCTGGTTTTGCGTCTTTTTTTATATCCACTACCTTATACCCCTCATCAATCCACAAGATATCTATAGCAAAGTTCATATCTTTCATCCATATCCCATGTAAGCTTTCATTATCAAATATAAACAACATACCGTCTCTATATCCTAAGCTTTCTCTATCAGATAAGCCTTTTACCCTCTCTTCCCCAGTATCTGCAACCTCAATTTGAAGTCGTATATCACTTATTTTAAGTATTACTTTATCGTTTGGAAACAATAATAGAGATAAAGCTAAAATAGCCGTAATAGAGATTAAAATTAGTATTCTTTTTATAAAAATTTTATTTTTCATTTTATAATATTAACATGAATGCGGAGGATGAGGGATTCGAACCCTCGATACCTTGCGGTATACCACCTTTCCAAGGTGGCGCAATAAACCACTATGCGAATCCTCCAATTATTTTTATTTACCACGTAATGCTTTTACCCTGTCTTCCACAGCTGGGTGCGTCATGAACATTTTTCTTATACCACTGTGTGACTTCCCACCAAACGGATTAGAGATGAAAAGATGCGCCGTCGCATTATTCGCTTTTTTCATCGGCTTACTATATGCACCTATCTTCTCAAGTGCAGATGCTAGTCCTTCAGGGTAGCGTGTCAAAAGCGCGCCGGAAGCATCAGCTAAGAACTCTCTTTTTCGTGATATCGCAAGTTGGATCAAGACAGCAATGATTGGTGCGAGTATTGCGAGCGCAATACCAGCTATCGTCATGAACATCCTTGCTCTGTCGTCTCCACCTCGCCCGCCGTGACCAAAGAGTGACATTCTCAAGAAAAAGTCCGAAAGCAAAGTTACAAACCCTACCAAAACCACAATAATAGTAGAGATTAAAATATCGCGGTTTCCAATATGTGAAAGCTCGTGGGCTATTACACCCTCAAGTTCATTTTTATCGAGCATATTCATGAGCCCTGTGGTTACTGCAACCACTGCGTGGTCTTTATTGCGCCCAGTTGCAAACGCATTGGGCGCTGGCTCGTCTATGGTAAAAAGCTTTGGCATTGGAAGCCCGGCTGTGATAGAGAGATTCTCAACAATATTCCAAAGCTCTCTGTTTTGCTCTTTAAGTACAGGTTTCGCACCTGACATCTTGAGAACTATCTTATCAGAATACCAATAACTAAAAACATTCATTATGATAGCGAAAAACACTGCAAAATACAGAATCCCCGGACTCTGATATATAAAACTAAAAGCCCAACCAATAGCTATAACCACTATCAAAAATAGGGTCATCAAAACCCATGTTCTTCTCACATTCTTGTCCTGCTGTGTATAAAGTGTCGCCATTAAAATTTAACCTCTACTGGTTCGCGGGCATCTGCAGATTCTTCAAGCTCAAAGAAGTCCTGCTTTTTAAACTTAAATATACTTCCGATGATATTCCCCGGGAATACCTCAAGTCCTGTATTTAAGTCTCGTACATTACCGTTATAGAACCTTCTTGCTGCTTGGATTTTGTTCTCAGTATCGGCAAGCTCACGTTGAAGCTCTAAGAAGTTTTCATTTGCTTTCAAATCTGGGTAATTCTCCGCAAGTGCAAAGATAGACTTAAGCGCGCCTGTAAGCATGTTCTCTGAATTCCCTCTCTCTTGCGGTGTTCCGCCTTGCATTGCTTGTGCACGCATTTCTGTGACCTTCGTAAGTGTACCTTCCTCATGCTTCGCATATCCCTTTACAGTATTTATAAGATTAGGAATCAAATCATATCTTCGTTTCAACTGCACATCAATATCTGCCCATGCTTCTTTCGTACGGTTAACTAAGCGTACAAACTTGTTATAAGCAACTATTACCCAGATTACTACGACCACTACTACACCAATAAGAATATTTATAAAATTCATAGATTTAAAATTAGTTATTATACCGTTATTATAATACGGCATAGCATTGAGTCAATCTTGAATTTTATCTATTTAATATTCTTATCGGCTTTTACGTTTTTGATAGAGTAGTCTTTATTTAAATATATTGTATTCATTATTTTATTCACGGCGTACCCTATAGCAGCAAGGATTACAAAATAATACACTCCTGCAGTTGTAAAATCTGGTAGTTTATCCTGACCAAAGAGGCCTAACAATGTCCCTCCAACACCCATTGAGGTTACTACGGTCAAGTTCTTAATAGAGTTGTTTGTCGCTTTTGACTGTAAGTCTGTAAACACACCGAGCGCTGAGCCTACATAAGTCCTTGTCATTTTCCAGATTTCTTTTACATATGAAAGTGTATTGCTAAGTGTTTCGTATTTGAATTCAAGTACATCTGCGAACTTCTCCATCTCTGGGTCACTCTTTACTATAGCTCCACGTGTTTTTATATATGCGCCCATTTGGTTTATCCTAGTGTCTATCATATTTATAGACTTTTCATAACTTTCTATTTTATTCTTAAACTCAGAAACATCCTTCCCTCTTATTGAACCTCGCTCTTTTACCTCTGCTATATTTTCCCAGATTATTCTGTGTAAGTTCAAGTATCTATGCATTTGCCCCTTAAATTCCCTAATAAATATTGTCTCTCCTATAAATTTCTCAACATTCTTAAGTGACTCACCTTTTAGGTTTACAATGTATAGCAAGTTGCCACGATACACTTCAAATGTTTCTTTCTTGATTTCAAAATGCTTCTTCTGTCCGAAGTCTGCTATGAACTTCAAAATGTTCTGCTCTGTTTCGTTCTCAAACACCACAAAGTACGGATATACAGTTTTTATATTCGCGAGTTCTTTAGGAATAGGCGCACCAAGACTAAAGATATATTTGAGTCCTGCTGAAAGCTCCTTCTCATAATAAGAAGTTATGAGTTCTATGTCGTCTTTTATGTCTCCCTCTGGGTCACGGCTTAGAGTTATGAGCCCGTCTTCGTATATCTTAAGCGAAATGCCGTTTTTAGTAACAGCACTTATGTATTCAAAATCACCGTGGATATCTTCAACTGTTTCAAGGTTTAAATTGTCTCTGAGTTTCTTTAGCTTCTTCTTATCAAGTTCTAGAGGAGAATCACCGGTCATAAAAAAGTCATACACCTCAGACAAGTGTAGAGTTGTCCTCTGAAACCAACTTCCTATATATATTCTTTTAGCGTCCATTTTTTCCATATATTATTTAGAAGTTTTGACCATCTTGTTTAAATTGCTCAAGCTTTTCCAAATCTTCTGGGCTTGGAACAATGTGCGGAGGGGGCGGAGAATTAAAACTTTCAAACTGGTGAAGTTTTTCAGCTTCTCTTATTCTATTTTCTTCTATTTCTTCAGTCTTTCTAATCGCGTCTGTTCGTATGTCATGCTCAATCCTATTTTTCTCTTCTTCAAACTTTCTCATAAACTCCTCCTTTCTTCTAATGTCTTCATCGAAGTTGCCGGAATGAGCCTCAATCTCTCTTTTTCTGAAATCACCGTCATCGTGACCATCTTCAAACCTTCCTTGGAAATCTTGGTCAAATCTATCTCTTTCTTCGTCAAATTTTCTTTTAAATTCCTCGGGATCACCACCGTCTTTTATAAAGCTTTCAAATTTTGCTTCTATTCGTCTTTTGTCTAAGTCGTCGCCATGATCTCTTTCAAAATCCTCGCCTCTGTGTTCACCATCGAAATCATCCATATGTTCTCCTTCAGGTCGGAAATTTGGTTGTTCCATATGTTGCTCAAAACAACCTTTTATAGCTTCCCCACTGTTACGTGAAGGAGAAAATGTGCCGTTTTCTATTTCATCTATTACGTGTGACCCAACTTTATCCTTCAAACATGTAATCACTTTAGGGTTGGCATGTTCAAGACCTTCTCGTATTCTACTTGACCCTTCTTTCATATGAGAAAGGTCTTCATTTGAGATAAGTCCGTGTTCTTTTGCAAATGCAAAACACGCGTCTTCATTGTCTGGGTTTTCACAGTATGCTTCACATTCATCTTTTACACACCCGCCTGGGCCTTTTCCTCCAGTCTTTCTTACCATTTCAGCTTCTGCCTTAGACATAAACCCTGCCTTTTCTGCAAAAACTACACATTCATTGAGATGACTATCGTCTTCACAATACGCTTCGCAAGATTGTTTACTAGTACATCCACCGGGCATTTGTCCACTCTTCATCAAAGGTAATATCTTTTTCATTTCTTCAATCTCTCTTTCATCCATAAATCCTGCCTTTTCTGCAAAAGCCACACACTCTTCTATATGAGCTCCTTCTTCACAATATGTCTCGCAGGACTGCTTGCTCGTACAGCCACCAGGAAGTTGAGCTCCGTCGTGAAGTGCCTTTGCGATTTTTCGAGCCTCTTTAAGCTCTTCTTTTGGTATTATGTCGTGATCTTCTGCAAAAGCGAAGCATTCGTCAATATTTGCAGTGTCTTCACAATAGTTTTCACACTCATCGTGTGTAGTACAGCTTCCGGGCCCACTTCTTATACCTTTGTCTGCAAACTCTCGCGCATCCCTGACTTCACGCTCATTCATAAGGTTATGTTTTTCTGCAAAAGCAATACACTCATCAGCATGGTCAATATCATCACAATATGACTTACATTCTGATTTATCTCCACAACTGCCTAATTCTGCTATTGGAAACACGATGTCATCAATAGAGCTGGCTTCTGCAGAAAGTGCGCCTGTCATAATAAGCGTAAAACCTATTAAAATCCCCATAAATAAAATGGAAACAGATGTGAGCATGCTTGACTCTGTGCTTTTTATCATAAAACTATTTATTTAATTATTAAATTTATTCAAACGGATTCTTAAATCCATCGTCTTTAAATGGATTTGTTTCTGTTTCAAAAACATTGGTCTGCGGTACATCACTTACCGGATTATCAGTATTAACACTATTTGAAATCTGATCAACAAGAGTTTGTTCTTCTTCCGGCACTTCCACAAGGTCTTTATTTGAAATACCATTTAACCAAAGGTATCCACCTATTATAATAACGATTATTACAATAACAATTATAATAGTAGAACCCCCTGACTCAGAATCATCATCATTTTCTGGGACTATTTTTTCTATATTTATTTCTTCCATATGTTTTTATAATACAGTAGCTATCACTTATATAAAATAAACATTATGTGCATAACTAATTAAAATGTGGGTAAACATCTAAACAAAGACCTTCTGCTATCTCCACTGCAAGCGGGTCAGCTAAGTGTTGTGAATTCTCAATACATGTCTTAAGTTCATTTCTAAAAGGAGAAGGTAGTATGATATTTATATATACAAACTGCCCGACAAGTGTAACAAGGATAAGGACAGCGGCAATCTTTGCAAGTTTTATTATACTTTCCATATTTTTATATTATATCACTATTTTTCGCTACTTAACTCCTTTGTAAGCAAATCTCCAAATGTTTTTATTGAAGCGTCGTCGTAGAGGGTTAGTGTCGTAACGTTTTTATTTAACTTCTCTATTTTTTTACTTATCTTTTCTATCTGCTTTTTGTCTTCTATTAGGTCAGTCTTTGTAAGTACTACTATCTCTTTCTTTTCAGTCAATTCTTTATCAAACTCTTCAAGTTCTTTGCGTATAGTCTTATATGTATCTACTACATCTTCATTCTCCAGCGACACTAAGTGTATTAAGATTTTCGTACGCTTCACATGACGCAAGAACTTATGCCCAAGCCCTTTACCTTCTGCTGCACCCTCTATAAGCCCTGGGATGTCAGATATTATAAAGCCAAAATACTCACCCAAGTTTGGCTCAAGTGTAGTAAACGGATAGTCGCCTATTTTAGCACCTGCGCTTGTAAGAGCATTCAGTAAGCTACTCTTACCAGCGTTTGGTAAACCTATAAGCCCAGCGTCAGCTATAATCTCCACCTCTATATAAAAGTCTGCTTCACCACCAGGCTTGCCAGGGGTGGTTTCTTTCGGATTCTGATTAGTAGGACCTTTAAAATGCTCGTTGCCGTATCCACCGTTGCCACCCTTAAGTAAAAGGATTCTCTCCCCTTCTTCTTGTAGGAAAACCTTTTCATTAGTTTCTTTATTTGTAAGCACAGAGCCGACAGGTAAAAGTATGTCTAAGTCTTCCCCACCTGCACCATGCAGACTTCTATTGCCACCTGCACCTCCAGCTTCTGCATCAAATTGTTTTTTATTACGATACTTTGCAAGCAAGTTTAAATTACGTGTAGCAACTGCGTACACACTTCCACCGCGACCACCGTCCCCACCGGAGGGACCGCCAAATTCTTTACCTTTGACATGAAGCCAGCGTTCCACTCCGTTACCTCCGTCGCCAGCTTTTACATGTATTGTTAATTCATCTACAAACATATTATTCAACTATCATTTTTATAAAATCACTTAGTGGTATTTCCGCACCTGCAGAATTCTCATGTCCACCACCACCTAGCATCTTTGCAAACCCGAGAGCGTTTGGACTTTGTCCGTCAATACTTCTAATACTAAACTTTACGCTATGGCTCTTTATTGAAAACATTATCGCCGGTTTGTTGTGTAGAACTGAAAGCTTGTTACCTACTACAGAGACATATTCACCAGATATTAGATTATATGCAGGTACTACGAGTTCTCCTACCTTAAGATTTATACTTTCCGCGCCTTCTACAATCCTATTTATTTGAATATCTGAATAGTCAGTTATCATTTTGCCTTTTTTCTTTATTTCTTCAATATCTCCGTTTTCTATAAATTCCAACATTTTCTCAGGAGTATCTGCATTTGTGGAAAGAAAGCTTGTAACATACTTTGTGTCTTCATATTTTCCAGTCCAGAGGTCTGAATCTTCTACGTATTTTATAATCTCCGGTTCTTTTTCATCTGGGAAAAAGTAAGACCAAGCAAGCGAAGCGCCAGATTTATCATTGTCAAAAACATAAGTTAGTTTTTCGTCCCCATCTGCCAGTTTTTCCATTTCCTCCTTTACACTAATATGATGATCCAAAACAGTTATTTCGTGCCCTTTGTCTAAAAACTCCTCCACACCTACGGCAAAGTCAACGAAATATATTTTATTACCTTCCCCCGCTATCTTGTGTATATGAGCCACGTCTTCCTGTGTGTGAGAATGCACAAGTGCAAAAAGCTTAATATCCGGAAACTTCCGCAGCAAAACAGCTGCCGATGCGTTACCGTCCGTACAGTGCTTATGATATATACCTATTTTAGTTGTGTCATTCATTACCACAGAATACAGTATTTATAGGAAATATGCACTATAATATTGCCTGAAATCGGTATCTCTGATATTGTGCAAGAGGTAAGTTATTTTTTTAATTCAACGAAAGGATGGCAAGAAGATGAAAGAAAATACCATAGAAGAGACAGGGGTTAAGATTTCTTGGGAGATGTTCATTTTAATTGAAAGATTTATAGTAAAAAATCAAGCAAAAAGTAAACATTCTGAAACTCTACAAATAGGTGACTATTATTTAGTTATAGTTAGCGGCGCGATACACGAATATTTTATTGTTAAAATATTTAGTCTTGATAAGGAGATAATTACTGGTAAATTCTTAAACCTAAATACTGGTGACTCAGGCTCTAACTCTTTTCAAGTAAATCATGTGCATGGGAGAGTCTCTGAGGAAGAGCACAAAGAAGCAGAAGGATATTTTTCTCGTAAACAAGAAAGTCTTGAATGAAACAAAGTTATAGCTCCTTTCTGAAATAAAAGCGGCGGCATAGATTTACTATGCCGCCTACTTTATTATATTTTTAAATATTCACCTTCTGTTATTACTTCCACTTTATCGCCGTCTATTTTAAGTGCTGAACTATCATCAAGTGCATATATAGGATACTTTACACTTTTCTTTAGACTTTCTATTTTTTCTTTTCTTGCATATGGAAAATGCTCAGAGTTTAGGTGAGGTATAAAAATATGATCCACAAAACCAAGAGGTTGCTCTATCTTGTCAGGGATTTGCTCACTTGGATACACAAGCTTCAAACCTTCAGGTGAAGCAAACCTCCCAGCTACCATACTTCCAGCACTTATACCTACATATACTCTTGTCTTGAGTAATTCTGACAATGACTCTCCAACACCAGATTCGTTTAAGACTTTTGCCAAGTACTGCTGACTACCTCCACCAAAACAAATGACATTACTCATTTCCAAGAGTGGTTGCCATTCTTCTTTTGGCACAGAAGCAATATCAACAATATCTATTGACCCATACCCCTGTTTCTTAAAATTTAAAAGGTCTTCTACAAGCCAGCCCTTATCCCCTTCCTCAATATTCGCAGCGGTAGGTATAAAGACAAGCTTTATTTTCTCTGTTGGTAGCCCTGCCAAGTCCAGTAGCGCTTGCGCTATAGACTGATTTGTAAACCCAGATGCTGTGAGTAGTAGTTTCATATAAAAATTATATTAAATCCTATGTATCGTCCCTCCCTACCTCAACCTCTTCAAGAATTTGATCTGTTACATAAAATGTCTTCGTCTGAGGTAATGTCGGTTCAGTAGTGAACGGCTCGCCCTCTCCCCTCACAAGCGTCTGTACAGTAACACGATAGTTCGCGTCAGGACTGTGGACTAGCTCACCAATACCCACTCTGGTTATCTTAATCCGATCCCCAAGAAACACTTCAGATTTTTTTGTAAATATATCATCTTGCACGTCAAAGATTGCGAGATTATAAAACGTACCCGTACCCTCTGTGTCTGAAACAAGTATCACAGCCATGTCGGTTCGCTCTTCTTCGCTCCAGAGTGCATACATATTGTCTAGTACAGTAGGTTCTGAGTTTTGCAAAAGTGTAAATAATACCAAGTCCGTACTTTCCTCTAGGGCTTTATCATTCGTAAAAGTAAAAGCCCCTACAATAGCCAAGATTATTACTATAATCCAAATTATCTTTTTCATATTTTTATTTATAGTGAGCTTATCGAACTATTATACCAAAGTCCCAGTAAAATTAATTAAGACCTGGGTAATCAAATGTATAACGATCAGCCCTAAAGACTGCACCTTGAGAGTCTGTATACTCCCACACAATTTCCCCTGCTGGGTTTATTTCGAAGACCCTACCTTTAACTCCGCTGCAAATCAAAGTATTTCCGTTATCCAACCTTTGAGAGCCTGACAGTTTGTCTGAAAAGAAAGATTCTTCATCACCGTCATCTCCATATTCCCAGACGATACTAGCATTACCGTATGAATATGACTTCGGATCTATTTCCAACACTGTAGAGTAATCTCGTTGTTTTTTATTACCGTTATTAAACAACAAAATATTTGATGAAGCAGAATCTGGATTAATCCATTCCGCATCATGTTGTCCATAAAGATATCGATTGCCTGACTCTCCATAAGAGGCTGGATTACCCCACCTATAAAGCAGATCTCCAGCACTACCTACCGCTTCTGCTGTCGTAGTGTCGTGATCAATAACTAAAATCTCACTAAGACTACGAGAGGAGACCATTATTTGATCTAGTGCTTCATTATAATCAATCGCATTAAAGTGTAGCCAGTCAGCCTTCCTACGAGTTGCAGGATAATTAGGATCTATTAATTGTGGATAATTTTTAGCACTGTATCCCTCAGGCAAAATATGATCCCAAGCATGCCACTCCCAAACAATAGAATCTGTATCTGGATCAATTTCAAAAATAGCCTCAGACCATATTTCTCCGTATGGTGTTACAGACGAACCTTCAACCCCTGCTGAGAGCGCTTCTGACTCAGAAATACTTTCAAAAACAATTGCCAAAATATTACCATTTGGTAAATATTCAATATCGTGGTGGATGTGATGCTTTGTGTTAGATAATTCATAAGACCAGAGCTGATTACCATCCCAATCAAGGATCTCAATCCCTCCACCAGAAACACCCTTCCCTCCAAAATGCCCGCCAGAGAATTTGTATGTTGCGAGCAAAGTTTTATTTTCAAGCAAATAAACAGTGTTGCCTAGTTTTCCACTTAGTGACCACTCATGATATATGTCTCCATCCATATCAACAAGATAAGCTTTTGTACCTTTAAGTGGTGCAAATAATGTATAACCGTCGGAAGAAGTGCTAACTTCAGTAGCCTCTTCTTCTTGCTGACTCTGAGACGACCTACTTTGTACTGGAGTAAATGTGATAGCCATAAATAATATTGCAAGCAGTACTATTCCTAGTGATACATTTTTTTTCATTTTGTCATTATATCAAATATTAAAACGACTTAATATAGCCATTTTAAACAACTCAGCCGGTTGAGTTGTTTATTTAATACGGCAAGTTTTGTAGGCAAGGGATAGTAGGAAAATTCCTAGAAGTAGGCTCGCCCATGCAGGAAAAAGGAAGCTGTCTATCATCATGTCCCAGCCCATAAAAAACCGAACTAAGTGTAACCCACCGGCAAGGATAAATGTTGTTGATATTGTTTTGTTGAGGGTGTTGTTCATGGGGTTATTTGTAGCAAAATTCTAACAAAAACGAACGGCTCAACGCGTTAAGGTGTTAGTTTTTGGGTAATATTCTCTGCAAAGCTGCCAGACTAGGACTCGAACCTAGATACTTGGTACCAGAAACCAATGTCCTACCATTAGACGATCTGGCAGCTTTGAAGATAATATTTTAATAGTGCAGTACCAGAAACCGGGCTTATTTCCTGTCTCGTTTCACTCAACATCGGAAATTCTGCTTACAAGCAGATCAGATGAAAAGAAAAGCAGATTTCTTTTCATTCCCACCACTTCGACGACAAGGCAATCAACTGACTATATCACATTAAACACTCGCTCCTCAAGGACCCTCCTCCGTCCGCTTCGCTACCCGAGGAAAGTCCTTCTACCGCGCGTGCTCCTCTAAAAGAACTCTTGAATTAACTCTAGAGTTAATTCAAGAGTTCTTCTTGCAGGATTTGAGTATATGTATTATATTTCAAGCAGAAAGTAAAAGTTAAATCTAGCTGTTTGTCACTTATTTGGAGGGTATTAGTATGACTCGAGAAAATTGTTTGATTTCTGAAGATGAAAATGATGAAGTATTTGAGATCGATGATAGTTATATACCAAGCAAGGAATTCTCAGAAGAAAGATTAAAGCATTATGAAGTTTATTCAGTTAGTATTTATGGAGATGAAAAAGGTAGCGAGAATAGAATGAGATTTTGCTTTAATGAGATTGTCGAATGGCACATAAAGAGATTGCTTAGAGGTCGTGTTAATTTTGACGTAAAGAAACATAAAACAGGGTTTGGTATTAGAATGAGTTATACCATTAGAGTTTACGGACTAAAGTCAGTTGCTTTAGAGGTCAGTAAACAAATGGTAGATTTATTCTTCTTCATCTCTTATTCAGGTGTTAAGTGTCTAAATTAGCTATTTGTCATTTATTTGAAAGAGAATCTATGAAGATATTAAAAAGGGTAGGTGAATTAAATTCGCCTACCCTCTTTTTATTTTTTCTTTTTTACACTCGCCTTTATGAACTCTGTAAACAGTGGGTGTGGTGCAAGCGGGCGCGCTTGGAACTCTGGGTGGAATTGGACCGCGAGGAAGAACGGATGGACTTTGGTAGGGAGTTCGGCTATCTCCATTAGCTTGCCGTCCGGTGATGTGCCAGAGAATTTTAGGTCTCCTAAAGAAAGCTTTTCTATGTACTCTGGATTCACTTCATAACGGTGCCTATGCCTTTCACTTATCGTATCTGTACCATAAGCCTTGCGCGCTATGCTCCCCTTCTCTAACTTTGCAGGGTATGAGCCGAGTCGCATACTACCTCCATAATTTTTATCTTTTAATTTTTCTTTTTGGTCGGGCATTATATCTATCACTAACTCTTTGGCTTCGCTATCTATCTCTGCTGTATTTGCATCTTTCATCTTCAGGACATTGCGCGCATACTCTATCACTGCCAACTGCATACCATAGCAGATCCCAAAGTACGGTATCTTTTTCTCCCGCGCATATTGTATTACTTTAAGCTTGCCGTCTATACCTGTCTCACCAAACCCACCAGGGATTAGTATGCCGTCATACTTTGAAAGCTTTTTAAGTGAACTTGGTTTATCAAACTCTTTAGAGCTCAGCCAATGCAAGACCGGCTTCACTCCCACATCATAGGCTGAGAACTTAAGTGCCTCTATAATAGAAATGTAAGCGTCAGAGAGTACGAAGTCCCCTGTATCAAAATACTTACCAACTATTGCTATGTGAACTTCTTTTTTACCAGCTAAAACCTTCTTACTTCTTTTCACAAAGTCTTCCCAACTCTTAAGTCCTGTTTTTGACTTTGTTTTCTTGAGCTTCAAACGATCCAGAACTATATCCCCAATATTATCTTTCTCAAAATTAAGCGGTATGTCGTAAATACTGTCTGCATCAGGGGCTGACACCACTTGCTCTGGCGCAATATTACAAAACAATGCCAACTTCTCTTTTCTCTTTTGATCAATAGGAAGTTCACTACGAGCTATTATGACATCGGGCTGTATGCCGGCTTGGTTTGCAAGGCGCGTCGCATGTTGTGTCGGCTTTGTCTTCATCTCGCCGACTTTAGCAGGGGTTGGGAGGTAAGACACCATTATAAATGCTACATCGTCTGGGTTTTCTATCTTCATCATACGTGCAGATTCTAAGAAGAGGATATTCTCATACTCACCTACTGTCCCACCTACCTCTATTACCGTAACATCAGCATCTGCTTTTTTTGCTGCATTCTTGATACGTCCTATAGTCTCAAGCGGTATGTGTGGCACTACTTGCACACACTTGCCTTTGTAAGCGAGGTTGCGTTCGTTTTCTATAACACTCTGGTACACACGCCCTGTCGTCATGTAGTTGAGCCTGTCGAGCGTCACACCTAAGAAGCGTTCGTAATTGCCCATGTCTTGGTCTGTCTCGTCGCCATCGGCAAGCACAAACACTTCCCCATGCTCTGTGGGGTTCATAGTACCTGCGTCTACGTTTACATACGGGTCTATCTTAAGTGCAGTGACTTTAAGTCCGCGTGCTTGGATGATTTTCGCTATTGATGATGTAGTAATACCTTTCCCAACTCCGGAAATTACTCCTCCTATTACAAATATATATTTATGTTTCTTTTTCATTATTTCCTAAGATACCTCCACACTGCAATGTAACTTGATATTGCACCGAGCAATATACCTGAACCTAAGACAATAAAGAATATTTTTGAAAAACTATTTATATAATAATCAAACAGATTTATATCACTAAAGAAGTTTTCAGTAAGTGGCCCGAGCCAGACGGTCAAGGGATAGAAGAGTATAAGGGTGACGAGGCCCGCGACGATACCATACATAATACCTTCAAACACAAACGGTCCGCGAATGTAAGAATTGCTAGCACCGACGAGCTTCATTACCGCTATTTCGTCTTTAGACGTATAGATAGCCAGCCGTATAGTATTGAAAGAAATAATCAATGATGCGATGACGAGTATTGCAATTATAATAAACCCAAACCTTTCTGCTGAATCAACTATCTTACTTAGTTTGTCTATTGCGGTTTTGTTCTGTAAATAATTCACCTTGTCTATAATAGGAGTATCGTCAAGCGTAGAGAGAGCGGTCTCGCCTTCCAAGAAAGTCGCTATGCCTTCGTATTGTGAAGTCTCTTTAGCTTTAATATTCAAATTAGCGCCGAGCGGGTTCTCGCCGAGCTCCTCTAGAGCTTGTAATGTAAGCTGGTCATTCTGATGGCGAAGCGTAAACTCTGCAAGAGCCTTCTCACGAGAGACGTATTCTACGTTTGCAACTTCAGGAAGTGTCTCTATAGAGGTTTTAAGGGTTAGTATGTCGTCCTCTGGTGCTGTGGTTACAAAGTATACATTGATATCTACTTTGTCGCGGATTTGAGTAAGTGAAGCGTCAAGCGTCGCATTTACAAAAAGGATTGAACCAAGCATGAAGAGAGTCATCGTCATCACAAGGATTGAAGCAAAAGAAACTACTCCGTTTCTCCAGAAACTCACAAAACCTGATTTTATTATTCTTTTTAAATTTATTCCTATCATGATAGATTTTCTTCGCGAACGAAGTGAGTGTTTAGAAAATCATCACCCCCTTCTTTTGCCAGCATATCAGCTGGAAAAGGAGGTGGGTTAATTTTTATAATTTACTTCGCATAATTCTTTTTTTTAATTGACCCCATGAACTTTTAAATTCTTTCAATTGTTGTTCACGTGTAGTTGCATCATATTTATCCTTATAAGCTTCATAATATATTAAATCTTCTTTTAAAACACCATGTTGATCCAACCTATTTTCTAAATTAGAAGTATATCCAATATAAAAGTCTCCACCTTTACTTTTTTTCTTTATTAAATATACATAATACATTGTAACATAAAGCAAAATCTAATTTGTGCCCATCTCCTTTTCACCAAAGGTGTAAAAGAAGTCTTAGCATCATATTGCCCCCTCCTTATCCAGCAAAGCTGGTAAAAGAAGGGGGCTTTTAAAATTATAGTCGCCTTCGCTTTGCTCTGGCTCCTTAATTTTATAAAGCATATTTACCCTTCTTATCATCTCGTATTACTCGTCCACTATCCATCGTTATTACTCGCCCACCAACTGAATCTACCACACCTTTGTTGTGAGTTGTAAGTATTACCATTGTACCTAAGTCGTTAATCTTTTTTAAAATCTGTACTATCTCAAATGTATTTATCGGGTCTAGGTTTCCTGTAGGCTCGTCGGCTATTATAATATCAGGTTGATTCACAATAGCGCGCGCTATTGCCACTCTTTGTTTTTCACCACCTGAAAGTTCATGTGGAAAGTTCCACATCTTGTCGCCAAGGTCTACAAGCTCCAACACATGAGGTACGTCAGAAGCTATCTCTTCGTCACTCTTACCTGCTGCCTCCATAGCAAAAGCGATGTTTTCATATGCAGTCTTATTCGGCAAAAGTCTGAAGTCTTGAAACACAGTTCCTATGCGTCTTCTAAAACTATTAAGTTGTGGTCTCCTAAATCCGTGGATGTCAGACGACTCAAAAAAGACACCTCCTTGCGTAGGAATATCTTCTGCTAAAAGCATTTTGATGAGTGTTGTCTTACCAGCACCTGAATGCCCGACAATAGAGACGAATTCTTTTGGGGCGATTGATAGAGTCACTTTATCAAGTGCTGTATGCCCACCAGTGTATAGTTTTGAAACTTGATCAAAATAAATCATAGATGATAATATCTATCTATTTTACTCTAAATTCTTTTCCGCGTCTAGAAAATCTTGTATCTCACCGTCCAAGACTTTCTCTACATCACGGACCTCTACATCTGTCCTGTGGTCTTTAACCATCTTATACGGATGAAGCACGTAAGAGCGTATCTGGCTTCCCCATTCTATGCTTGTAGTAGCACTCACTGATAGACCTTTTTCATGCTTTTTACGGTCTTCTTCGCGCTTTTTGAAAAGCTTTCCCCTTAAAAGCTCTAATGCCTTTTCTTTGTTTTGTGCTTGAGAACGCTCTCCGTCTATATGTACAGAAAGCCCAGACTCTCTGTGCACTATCCTTACCGCTGTCTCGCGTTTGTTTACGTTTTGTCCACCTGGACCACCCGAACGTGTAAACTGTATATCCATATCTTCCTCTGGGATATCAAAGTCTATAAGCTTCTCAAGTTTGGGTACTACCTCCACCATTGAGAAGGATGTATGACGAAGGTTCTTTGCATTGAACGGTGAGATACGCACAAGCCTGTGAACTCCTGATTCGTTTTTTAGAATCCCGTACGATTTCTTACCATCTACTTCAAAAGTAATATTTCTATATCCTCCGTGGTCATTTTCATTCTTATGTAATATATAAATCTCCCAGCCTTTGTTTTCAATAAACTTTCTATACATTTCAAAAAGCATACCGGAAAAGTCTTCAGCGTCATCCCCACCTGCTCCTGAGAAGATCGTTATCACTGCATTTGAGCTATCGTACTTACCACCACCTTCTGCTTCTACCTTTAGCTCACTTAGGCTTTTTATCATTGCTTGCGCTCTTTGCTTATCATTCCAAAAGTCGGGGCTTTGCATAGCCTCCTGCATCTCTTCTATTCTTTTCTTTATATCTTCTTTCATGAGTATCTTTACGACTCCGCTCGAACCTATTTCGAGCAGGAGACCAATTAACGCACGCTCCGCGTGCGTGGTAACCCCAAACGCTAACCATACGCATTCGGGCTCGCGGTAACCCTAAATGCGCCAACGGCTCCGCCAAGCTCCGCCGTAGTCAAAACAGAAATTTCCTTCACTTTTTTATTTGCCCCCCCTGTAACGTTGAAACGGAAAAGTATTGAGGAGAAAAAATTTCTGTTTTGCCTCTCTGCTCATAACTTCGCAGAGTTGGTGCTCACTACGAAACGAAGTCGTCTTAGTAAGTATATTTAGTATAGTGGTTATTACAGATTTTTCCAACATACCCTCGGCATTCGCCTCGGGCATTACCGCTAGGGCTACTCGCGCCTACATACT